>CAKUKJ010000001.1 GCA_934662525.1 uncultured Coriobacteriales bacterium
CTCACGGTGACATCCGAATCGTCCCTGCTTGGAGATGGACACTGGAGAAGATCGCCCAATAAATGCCAAAGCGCCGCCTGTCCCGATATGCTGGAACAGGCGGCGCTTGTTGCTCAAGAACCTATCGGTGTTTGTTGATCGCCTTGACGATGTAATAGACAATCAATCCGACCATGATTGCTGCGGCAAGTATAGAAATCTCGGGCGGCATTGCGGTCACACTCCTCTGTTGACTGACGGGCGTTCGCTTTGTCGTGGGACTTTACTCAATCTCGTCAATCATCCGGCGCAGCTCGGCGATATCCTCCGGGGTCATCTCGCCATGGGAGACCAAGGCGGAGACAAGCTTGGACGCCGAGCCGTCGAACACGGCGTCTATCAGCTTCTTCGTTTCCCCAAGTCGCATCTCGTCGGGGTCGACGATGCTGCGGCAGACAAAGCCGGGGTCCTCGCGCTCAATCGCGCGCTTCTCGATGCAGCGGTGGATGAGTGCATATACGGCTCCTCGCGTGTAGCCAAACTCGCCGTTCATCTCGGTGAATATCTCCTTGGCGCTGGCGGTGCCGCCGTTGCGCCAGATTATTGCCATGACCTTGAGCTCAAGGTCGGATAACGATGGTTGCATGTCCCTCTCCCCAATGTACGTGCCATGCAGTAACGGTTGCGTATCCTATGCGGGGCGAAACGTGGGCGCGACCTCCGCCTTCAAGAATTCCAGCGAATCCATATCAGGGTTTCCTCCCGTGCTCAGCTGCCAGGCGTTGACCAAAGGAATGGAGGCGTCCCACTTAGGGAGCTCGGAGACGGAATCACTGTAATCGAAGCCCCACAAGGTGCAAGTCGAACCATAACGGGCCGTGGCTCCAATAAACAGCGTGTTGTTGTCTGCATCTTCTTGGAGATAATCACCGGCCGGTCCGAATGCAACAAGCGGGTGCGTTTCCTGGCCAGGAGGGAAGACCATGGTGACGCTTGAACCGTCTGCGGTCTTCGCGGTGCTGACGGCAACCTTTTCGTGCCAGGCTTCGGGTAGGGTTATGCATCCGGCATCAGTGCGAATGTCCCAGGGGTTGTCGCTGCTAGCGAGCCCAGTTGTAGAGAGGCCCAAGGCAAGGAGGAGCGCCGTAGAGCATTTAACGAAGGAGGACACGTCAATCTGCCGCGAAGTTCTTCTCATTGCCCCGATTCGCGTGGCAAGCAGAGAGGCAGCACCGGAAGAAAAAGCGGCGATATCCATGTGATTGGTGCTGTCTGATGGTGATGCGAACCGTAGAAGGAGACTGGCATACGAACGCTTGTGCGAGGGGACAAGAAACCAAGCGACAGTCTCATCGCAGGCCAACTCTATATCTTGATTGGCAAGCTTGCGCATAACCCAGACGAGCGGGTTGAACCAGAAGCAACAGCAGGCAAGCGTGAGGAGAGACTTGAAGAGGGCATCCTGCCGGTGGATATGCGTCAGCTCGTGCTCAACGATATGGAGCTTCTGATGTTTGGAAAGGCCTGCGGTGCTGACCGGCAAGAGAACGACGGGGAAAATGAATCCATAGGTGACGGGGCTCTTCAAATTGTCAGCCCAGAACAATCTAGCGTGTGCCGGAGCGGCTTGTGGCTCATGGGTGTGCCGAAAGGTCGTCTTTTTTGTAAACAAGCCCAGGAAGGCTTTAGCGCGAATCAGAATAAGACGCCTGCGTTGCAGTTCGAATTTCTGGACACACATGCAGATGTCCCGATCGTCGACTGGGCTGATTGCCGGATGTGAACGAACCCAGCGTCGATGGTCTGCAAGGTGGACGGTCAAAGCAAGAAGTATCCCAATTGCCCAGATTCCGAGCGCAGTATGCCCGGCTGGTGTGTTGAACCACGATGTCCCCAGCTGCGCCAGGAAATGTGCTGGAGTTTCATGCGGGACAAATGTGCCTTGACCGTTGTGGAATGCGGTCAAATCAATGGGCAACGCAAAGGGAAAAGGGAAAAGGAGACGAGCGAGAGCGGCGTGCCAGAGCAGCATGATATGACGGTATTGAACATGGCCAATCAGGAGTGTTCGAGCGAGGAGAATGACGAGAAGGAAGAAGGAGTCTTGAATCAAGAGCGGGATAGCTGATTCCATATGAGAGCCGCCCTTCGGATAACGCGACAGAACTAACTGGTGTCTGTAGAATACAACACTATTCTCAATTGGTGAAGCCTTGTTGCTCCACACCCGGAGGGCTAGCGTGTCGTTCTCAAACAAGAAGCACCCGGTTTAATCCAACCGGGTGCTTAAACGTGTCGCTGCTATCAGGGAAGTTCGAGGTGCTAGTGCGTGACGTACTGGTACTGCCAGAGATGAACGGTTCCCCATGCGCCGAGCCCGGCAGTCGGGCTCCAGTCGCCGTAGGTGTTCACCTCATAGGGGCCGTAGGTGTCGTAGTAGTTTGTATACCCGATGACCTTGTACGTGTAGTCGTAGTTGCCCACGCTGTAGAGTGACGACGTCCAAGTCTTGTACGTGT
Source organism: uncultured Coriobacteriales bacterium (assembly GCA_934662525.1). Taxonomy (GTDB): domain Bacteria; phylum Actinomycetota; class Coriobacteriia; order Coriobacteriales; family UMGS124; genus UMGS124. The sequence goes on from CAKUKJ010000001.1 coordinate 2,499, forward strand.
CTACGACACGTGCAGCTCCATGTCCGGCGGCCTGGAGGTCTATCTCGTCAGCGGATGCGCTCGCTGGGGCAAGAGCCGCCAGGGAGACAGAGAGTGCGAGCAAAATAGTGGTGATGGCGGCGGTCAGTTTCCTTGCGGTGGTGTTCATATTTCATCTCCTTCGTATAGCTGGGCGTATATCTCAGGGCAACTTCCCTGATAGCCTTGTTCGCGCGGCCGGATAAGGTGGCCGTCTTTGAGGAAGTAGACCGTGTCGCATGTCTCATCGAGTTCGTTGAGAATATGGGACGAAACGATGGCGCCTATGTCTGAGTTGGCGAGTTGGTCGATGACTCTCCAGAACATGCATGAGTTCGTTTGGTCAAAGCCATTGGTTGGTTCGTCAAAAAGCAGATATGACGCACCGCTTGCGCAGGCGATTGCGAGGCAAACTTGCTGTTTCATGCCCTGTGACAGCTCTTTGCCGCGTTTGGGGAGCATCTTGCTTACGAGACAACGCTCAACGATGTTTTCCAAATCGGTATCTGACTTCCAAATGGCTTTGGCGGCCTGTAAGTGTTCATATACGGTCAGGTCATCATGGAGCAGCTTGCCTGCGTCGGGTACATAGAGCACTTTGCGCACATAGCTCTCCGACTTGCGCACGCTGTGCGTTCCGTCTGCAAGGCAGAACCCGCAGCTGGGCCTAAGATACGCTCCGATTGTTCTCATGAGGGTTGTCTTTCCTGAGCCGTTGGGGGCTATGAGGGCGCATATCTCGCCTGGTTCTATGGTGAGCGATATGTCGTCAAGAATCATTGCGTTTTTGAACGCAAGGCTTATGTTGTTGACCTCAAGCATGTCGCCCTCCAGTCCTTGCAATGCGCAAAAAGGTGGAAACCCCGCATATGAGTGCGGTCAGTGCAACCGTTGCGGCAAGCCAGCCAAGTATGGTTGCCAATCCTGTCTCAAAGGTGCAGCCGGGGCCTGACTCAATGATGCACACGGCTGAGCCGGGTATTCCTGTGAAACGTGCTTCGTCGAGAAACGTTGAAGGAAGGTACTTGAGAAGGAATTGGGGGATTGTGCCGGTGAGATAGCCCGGGATGAATGGCAGGGCAAGGAAGACCAGGACAATTGCCTGGGCGGCCTTGGAGATGTTGAATGACAGACATGTTGCCGCGATGAGGGAAAGGAGGGCCGACTCGGCCGCAAAGACAGCGATCCATTCAAGAAGGGCTCTGCCGACGGTAAGGGAAAACAGCTCCCCGTTCGTGAGGAACGATACAGGGTAGGAGGGGTCTCCAAACCCGTTGTTGAAAAGCGTCCATAGCGCCGCCGGGACCCATGAGATAAAGACGCATACGAGTGACAGCGTAAAAATCAGGATGAAAAGGCTGACAATAAGCCCTACTTGACCGATGGGGACATGCGACAGCAACTTGCCGTCCTGGCGCTCGCGAGCACAGACCCCTGCGATGATGAAAAGGGGGATATACCAGATAAAGAAAGGCAGCCCAGAAAGCATGTACAGGAAGTAGTACGTGAGGGGAAAGTCTGGCGACCGGTCGTAAAAGACCGGGTCGGGAAGCTGGGCGATTTGAGTGTATAGTCGGGCTGTTCCTTTGCCGTGAAGGATCCCGTCGGCTGTTGAATCTGTCCTGCCCTCCTCAAAAGCCTTCTCCATTATCTCGCTGACTGTCTGATAGTACGTGGCGACGCTGGCGGCGAATTTATCCGTGCCGAAATTTGTGATGACATCCTCTAGCTGGGATGCCACGAGTTGTTCCTCCTCTTGTATGTATTCGGGCGCGCCTGTGTTTCGAACTTGCGATTGATGCACCGAGTCGAGTGCCGCTTGAAAGGTTTCGACGATGAACCCGGTTCGCATGGGATAAAGCAAGAATGCGCAGAAGGCAATCGCAAGGATCCCAATGGCAATCCATACGGCACGATTACGGGCAACGAGCCTGGCAAGTGCCTTGGCATAGCAGAGCGGGTAAGCCCCCATCATGGTGACACCTCCGATGTTGATTGTTAATGGAATACAAATGTAAATGATTTGATTGCGAGTATAGCCTTATCCGGGGCGCTGTCAATCATGAGAATACGAATGTATATCATTGTCGGCGAACGGTTGCTTGACGGCTGCCTACATGCCCGCTTCCTCCGTTCTTCTCGTGTCTTGCCCCTCGTGGGGCTGGGCAGGGGGCGCGGGGGCGGGTAGAGTGGGGGAGTTGGATTTTGCAAGGCTGTTCGCGGCCTGATTGGGCCGCTTGACCCCACGAGAGGAACTCGCCATGGATATGCAGAAGATGCTCAAGCAGGCCAAGAAGATGCAGGCCCAGCTTGCTGACGTGCAGGACGGCCTCAAGGACGTCACTGTGGAGGCCACGGCCGGCGGCGGCATGGTGAAGGTCACGATGACTGGCGACGGCCAGCTCACCGGCATCACCATCGACCCCGAGGCGCTCAACCCCGAGGACGTCGAGCTGCTCCAGGATATGATCGTCGCCGCTGTGAACGAGGCCTCCAACAACGCCACGCAGGTGGCCAACCAGCGCATGGGCGCCATCACCGGCGGGCTCAACATCCCCGGCCTGTTCTAATCCGGCCCCGCGCCCACACGTCTACGCTTACCTGCGCACCCATACAACGCGATGGCTGACGAGACATTCACCAACCTCATCGACGAGCTGGGCAGGCTCCCGGGCATCGGCCCCAAGTCTGCCCAGCGCATCGCCTACCACATCCTGCAGTCAGACGTCGCCAGCGTGCAGCGCCTGGCCGACGCCCTCATGGACGTGAAGCGCACGGTGCACTTTTGCCCGCGGTGCTTCAACTATGCCACGGGCAAGGTGTGCGCCGTCTGCGCCGACCCGTGCCGCGACACCTCGCGCATCTGCGTGGTGGCCGAGCCGCGCGATGTGAGCGCCATCGAACGCACGGGCGCCTTCAAAGGCCTGTACCACGTGCTCGGCGGCGTCATCAACCCCATGGAGCGCAAGGGCCCCGACCAGCTGCACATCCGCGAGCTCATGGGCCGGCTTGGCAGCGAGGACATCAAAGAGGTGCTCATCGCCACCAACCCCGACATCGAGGGCGAGACGACGGCCTCCTACCTTGCGCGCCTCATCAAGCCGCTCGACATCGAGGTCACCCGCCTTGCGAGCGGCCTGCCGGTGGGAGGGGAGCTGGAGTACGCCGACGAGGTCACGCTGGGCCGCGCCATCGAGGCGAGAAGGCAGCTGTAAGGCCGTAGGTTCGCACGTACCCCAACACGAAACATTGCGGGCGTACCATTCGCATACCTGGCGAAAGACGAAAGGGTCGCCCTTGGGGCGGCCCTTCTGCATAGAAAGGCGCGCTCATGCCCCTGGACAAGCGAAACATCGTGCTCGTGGGTATGCCCAGCGTGGGCAAGTCCACCATCGGCGTGCTTGTGGCCAAGCGCCTGCGCTACAACTTCACCGACACCGACATCACCATCCAGGTGGACAACGACGGCACCCTGGCCGAGCTCATTGCCGCGCAGGGAAACGACGCCATGCTTGCGATGGAGGAACGCGTGCTGCTTGCCGTGCAGCCCGCGCGCACGGTCATCGCCACGGGCGGCAGCGCCTGCTACAGCGCGCCTGCCATGGCGCATCTGGCCACAACGGGCCCCATTGTGTACCTGCGCGCGCCCTTCGAGGAGGTGGCGGCGCGCGTGGGCGACGTCGTGGCGCGCGGGGTGGTGATGCCCGCCGGTTTCACCTTCCGCGACCTGTACGACCAGCGCTGCGGTCTCTACGAGAAATATGCCACCATCACCGTCGACATCGCAGGTCTTACGGTGGAGGACTCGCTCACCGCTGCCTGCGAGGCCGTCACAGCGTGGATGGACGAGCATCCGCTGGGCTAAGTGAGCTGGATTCAATTTGTTGACTGAAAGAAGAGATTGGCTGGGATAGAGGGAGTCGAACCCCCATACCGGGAACCAAAAACCCGTGTCCTAACCATTGGACGATATCCCAATGCCATTCACCTGACGCGCCTGACCGCAAATCGGCTCAGCACGCCATATAGCCGAAAATTGTACCATCCTTGCCCGTATCGTCAAGAAGCGCCCCTATAGTGGTCCCAACTTTTACATGACCGGTTGATGTGAGTTCGTGCGGGTTTGGGGTTGTGACGTGAGCATTGATTCTACGAGGCGCGCGCTGCGAGGCAAGGGGCGCGTCGTGTTTCCCGTTGCCTCGATACTGCTGACCGCACTCATCATAGCAAGCCCGTTTTTCACGGGCCCGTTGGCGTTTCTCCATGAGATGGCGTTTGCGCGCTTCTGCTTGTTCTGGTGCCTGGGGGTATGCATCGTGCTTGCCACAAGCGCGCGCCCTCTGCGCCCCTCGGTGGTGGCCAGCATTTCCACGGCCATCTCCATCGTGGTGTCTGTCACGCTGTATTTCGTGCACGACCAAGTCATCGGCATGCCCACGGGCATTGCCGCGTTTTTCTTCTCATGCCTGTCGGGCGCGATTTTGGGGGCCCTGGCAGGCACGTGGATCATCTACGCGCTGATCTATGCCGGCGGCAACCGCCGCTAGGATGCGCTGCAGCTGCGTTCCTCGAAGGCTTATGCGCTCCTGCACGCCGCGCCTTCGAGCGCCTTGCTGCGGCGCATCCTAGTTTGAAGAGCCCAGCGCGTCGCAGAGGGCGTCGACCACGGCGATGGCGGCGTTTTGCACCATGCGCGAGGTGACCGAGCCGTCGTAGCGGTTGAGGTCGGCCAGCTCGAGGCGGATGAGCTCGGGGCGCGCCTTCTGCTTTGCGAGGGCGCCGCGCAGCTGCCCAGAGATGGGCGCGCCGTTTTGCACGACGATGTTGAGCGCGCCGGCAGGCAGCGTTTCGCCGGCCTCGAGCGGTGCGGTGGCGAGGATGAGGGCGATCTCGTCGTCGCCTTTGCGGCCGTGGAACTGGCCGTTCGTGAGCGCGTCGGACAGCGTCACCTGTGCGTCGCTCGTGGTGGCATAGGCCACGTTCCAGATGCGGCTGGCCACGTTGCGCGCGATGGGGTCGGTCGCCCCGATGAGGATGCGGTTCGACTCGAGCACCTCGACGGCGCGGGCGAACCCCATGTGGCCGTTGATGAAGTCGGGGTTGACGGCCTTGCCCTGCCACACGTGGTGCAGGCGCTCGATGGCGTCGAAGGTGTCCTGGAACGCCATGCCGTCTGCCGTGAGGCCCATGTTGGCCTGGAACTCCTTCACGGCGGCCTCGGTGTGCGGGCCGTAGAAGCCGTCCACCGTGCCGCATGAGAAGCCCAGCACGTTGAGCGTCATTTGCAAATGGCTGACATCGGCCCCATGGAAGTAGGGCAGGCGCAGGTAGAGCGTACGGTCGCCCATATGGTACGTCTCGTCGACAAGCACGATCCAGGCGACCTCGTCTATTTCTGCAGAGAGCGGCAGACCGTGCTGGGCGCGAAACGAGCGGACGGCCGCCGCAGTGGTGGGGCCGAACGCCTGGGCGATGAGCTCGTCGTCGGCGATGGACGCGCCCAGGCTCGTGAGCCTGTGCTGCACGTCTTCCACGGCCGCGCCGATTTGCCCCTGCTTGATCGTGTCCATCCGTGCCTCCCAGACTTAGACGATGCGCTCGATGAAGAAGTCGGCCATGGAGAAGAGCAGTTCCTTGGCCTTCTGGTCGAGCTCGATGGGCGCGAGGGTCTCTTTGGCCTGGCGTACCAGCTCGAGCGACAGCTCGCGGGCGTGCGCGATCGAGCCGGCCTGCTCCATGAGCTCCACGGCGCGGGCAAGGCGCGCGGGGTCTGAGGTGTGGGCGCTGAGGATCTCGCGCAGCTCGTCTGCCACCTCGGGGTTTGCCAGGGCGTGCACCACCATGAGTGTGCGCTTGCCCTCGGTGATGTCGCTGCGGAAGTCCTTGGCGACCGACTCCTTGTCGCCCACGAGGTTGAGGAGGTCGTCTTGCAGCTGGAACGCCAGGCCGGCGGCCATGCCGAACGCGCGCAGGGCCTCGACCTGCTCGTCGGTGCCGCCGCCGATGATGGCGCCGCAGGCAAGCGGGACGGCAACGGAGTAGTAGGCAGTCTTGTGGCGCGCCATGGTGAGGTAGTCGTCCTCGGAGATGTCCCAGCGGTCGTCGCGGGCCCAGCCGATGTCGAGCGCCTGACCCTCGATGGTGCGCGTCGTCATGCGCACCAGCTCGCCGAGCACGCGCACCTTCGTTGCGTCGTCGAGTGTCTCGTCTTCAAGAACGGTGCCCGTGACCTGCGAGAGCGCAAGGTCGCCGGCGTTGATGGCAAGCCCCAGGCCCATCGTGAGATGCAGGCACGGCTCGCCGCGGCGAAGCTCCCCCTCGTCGGCGATGTCGTCGTGGATGAGGGCTGCGGTGTGGAAGTGCTCCACGGATGCGGCGGCGCTCGACGCTCGCTCGGGGGAGCCTCCCACGGCAAGGCAGCCCAGGAAGCACACGACGGGGCGCGTGCGCTTGCCGCCGTTGGCCGAGTATTTGGCCAGCGGGGCATACAGGTAGGCGTCCATGTCGCCATGGGTGCCGCGCCGTGCATAGTACGAGGCGATGAGCTCGTCTACCTGGGCGTAGTGGTCGTTGAGGAAGCTCACGAAGTCAGTTGCCATCAAAACCGCATCTCTAAAGCTCGGTCGTATATATCGAAAGATGGTAGGAGCGGCGGGACTCGAACCCGCATGCCTTGCGGCGAGTGATTTTAAGTCACCTGCGTCTGCCATTTCGCCACGCTCCCAGCCGTAAACACTTTAGCACAGCTTTGACCCGAAACGCGCCGCGCGTGTCATTCGCGCATCATCTGCGGGTTCCAGGGCAAGGGGGAGGGAAGGCCGCGCAGCTCGGCGTCCATGCACTCGACGACGCCGAAGAGCGAGTTGGATTCGCTCGTGACGAACCCGGGCCAGCCGCCCGCGCCCACCAGCTCGTCGAGGATGAGGGCGCCGGCGTGGATGACGTGGGCGCGTTTGGGCTGCAGGCCTTTGAGCGTGCGGCGCTGCTCGCAGGTTATGGAGAGCAAGCGGTCGGTGAGGTGTGCGAGCGCGTCCTTGTCGGTGAAGCGCAGGTGGACGAAGTCGCTGTCATAAGGGTCGAGCTCGGCGAGCACGGCCACGAGCGTCGTCGCGGTGCCCCCCACGGCCACGAGCGTGTCGGGCTTGCAAGGCTGGCTCGCCAGGTGTTCCTCGAAGGCGGCGCGCACGAAGTCGCGGGCGCGCCTGACGGCCGCCTCGTTGGGGGCCTCGTCGTCGGGGCAGGCCAGGAAGCGCTCGCAGATGCGCCGCGCTCCGATGTTGAGCGAGGCCGACGCCCCTTGGACGAGGCGGCCTCGATCGTCGCGATTGCCGCAGGAAAGCTCGGTCGATCCGCCGCCGATGTCGCATGCCTCGACCATGCGCCCCGCGAAGTCGCCCGTCACGCCGAGAAGGCCGAGCGCCGCCTCATCGGTACCTGCGATGACCTGCGGAGAAAGGCCGAGCTCGGCCAGCCGTGCGGTGAGCTCGCCTGCGTTCGACGCGTCGCGCGCGGCGCTCGTGGCCGTGAGGCAGCATGCCAGGGCGAGGCCGCGCTCATTTGCCAGTGCGCGTGCCTCGGCCAGATAGTCGGCCACGCACCCCACCGTGCGCTCGATCGCCTGGGGTTTGAGCGAGCCGCTTGCGTCCACGCCCTCGCCCAGGTCGGTCACGCGGGCCCGGCGCAGAAGGGCGCGCGTGCCGTGGTCGGCGTCGCGCGTGGCGCACAGCATGCAGGTAGACACGGTGCCAGCGTCGAGCGCGCAATATACGTTGGGCATGGCTACTCTCCGTTGTTTTCGCCGTCTTGGGCAGAAGGCGAGTCGGCGGTCTGGGCGGATGATTCCGCCGTGTCGTCCGAGGTCTCCCCGCCCGTCTCGCTCAGCGTGGCCACCGACTCGTCCTTCTCGGTGGCGTCGGTGGCTCCGGCCTCGCCGAACACCTGGTCGAGCACGTCGGTCACCCATGTGGACGTGTTGCGGCCGCTGCCTCGCTTGACCTCGGCGGGAATCGGTGTGTCGGTGGGCGTGTACGAGGCGTTGTCCACGGTGACGGGCACCTCGTCGGGCATGACGAGCCCCCATGTCTTGTGGGCCATGTCCTGCACGCCCTCTGCCGTCTGCAGCGAGCTCACGCTCTTCTTGAGCGCATCGACGCGCGCCTGGTTCTGCGCGAGCTCGTCGGTGAGGCGCTCGTTTTCCCGCATGGCGCTGTAGAGCTGCTGGGCGGGGGTGTAGAGCGTGACGCAGGCGGCCACGACGCAGGCGAGGCAGGTGAGCCCGATGCTGGCGCGGCGCACGAGCGTCTCGGTGTCGCGCGGGATGAGCCGCCCGGCAGCCGCGCCGACGGCGGCTATGCGCGAGCCGTGCGCGGGGCGCGGCGTTTGCGACGAGGGCGCCGAGGCCGGGCGGCCCGAGGGGCTGGCGGTTGCTGCGCCTGCCATGCTGAAGCCCGCCGGGCGTGCCCGTCTCGACTGGTCGGCCGGGGCGGGGGTGGCTGCGGCGCCGGCCGCGCTTGCCTTGCTTGAGCCGACCTCGGCGCCTTCGCCCGATGACCGGCCGTCTCCCTGCGCCGGCGCGGGCTTTGGCTTGGGGCGCGCGATGTTGGCCGACGCCGCCGGGCGCTCCTTGGCGGCCTTGACGTACTGCGCCTCCGAGGGAAACTCGGGGGCGGCCGCACTTGCCGAGGCGGGCGTGCCCGCGGGCGCGGCGCCGGGGACCGGCGCGCCGTTCGGCTGCGGCCCGGTTTGCTGCGCGCCCTCCGGCTTCGCTGCCGACGCTGGCTTTGGGGCGTGCGACGCCTGTGGGGAGGCCGCCTTGTGCGCGGGGGCGTGATGCGTGCCGCCCACGACGACGTGCATCTGCGTGCGCATGTCCACCGTGCCGGGAATGGGGACGCGCGCCGGCGCCTGCGGGGCGCGCTGCTGCGGCGCGCGGGCGTCAGACGGGGCGCGCGAGGGCTGTGCCGCCTTCTTGGGGGCGCAGGCATATGGCTTTCCCAGGGCCTTTGCCGCGCGCTTGGCCGACTTGGCGGTTGCATAAGGGGAGTCGTCCACGTCTGCCGCGAAGCTCGCCTGGTCGGTGAAGTCCACCTGGGAGCCGCCAAAACCCGGGCGTGCCGCCTGCTGGGGTGCAGGGCTGGCGTAGGCGCTCTCGGTGCCTGCCGGTCGTTTTGGGGGCATGGGTGACATGCGGTGCGTCTCCTCGGGTGGACGTGTGCGGTCAATCGTTTCGTTGGCAATCGCCACCATAATAGCCGCCATCCACCGCCGTATCGCCGTGTGGTCTTAGTTTCCATCCATCCTCTGCGTGTGCGATGCGGTAGAGTTTTGCGCGCAACCGTCTTGAAGCGACCGGGCCTTTTTCGCCGGGCCCGTTGGGAGGAACTCACATGGGAGTCACCGCTATCGTTCTGGCAGCCGGCGAGGGCACGCGCATGAAGTCGGCCCGTCCCAAGGTCGTCCACGAGGTGCTGGGCAAGCCGATGGTGAGCTGGGTGGTGGACGCGGCCCGCGCGGCCGGTGTGGAGCGCTGCGTCGTCGTCGTGGGCAACGGGGCGGAGCAGGTAGAGGCCTTGTTCGCGGGTGCGTCCGACGTCGAATGCGTGCTGCAGGAGCAGCGCCTGGGTACCGGCCACGCCGTCCGCGCCGCTCTGGAGAAGACCGACGTCGCGGCCGGGCAGGTGCTCGTGCTGTGCGGGGACACGCCCCTGCTTCGCGCGGAGACGCTGCGCTCGCTCGTTGACGCCGCCCTGTCGCCCGCGCATGAGGCCGGCGCCCTGCTCACGATGACCTATGACGACCCCACGGGGTACGGTCGCGTCATAGTGGGCGAGGACGGCTGCGCCACCGCCATCGTGGAGCAGAAGGACTGCAACCCCGAGCAGGCTCTGGTCAAGACGTGCAACGCCGGTGTCTATTGCTTCGACGCCGCGCTGCTCCGTGCCCATATCGGCGAGCTTACCTGCGAAAACGCCCAAAGGGAGTACTACCTCACCGACATGGTGGGCATCCTGCGCGCACACGGCGCCGCCATGGCGGCCGTGGACTGCCCCGACGCCGTCGAGCTCATGGGCGTCAACTCCCGCATCCAGCTTGCTCAGGCGACCCGCGCCATGCAGGGGCGCATCAACGAGAGGCACATGGCCGCCGGCGTCACCATGCTCGACCCCACGCAGGTCTGGATCGGCCCCGACGTCAAGATTGGCCGCGACACCACGCTGCTGCCCGGCACGATGCTGTGGGGCTCGACCGAGATCGGCGAGAACTGCCTCGTCGGCCCCCAGACCCGCCTGACCGACACGCGCGTGGGCAACGGCTGCACGGTGGACGAGACCGTTGCCGTCCAGGCCGTGCTCGACAACGACGTGGACTGCGGCCCTCGCGCCTACCTGCGCCCCGGCGCGCGCCTGTGCGACGGGTCCAAGGCCGGCACGCACGTGGAGATCAAGAAGTCCACGGTGGGCAGGGGATCGAAAGTGCCGCACCTGTCCTACATCGGCGATTGCACCATCGGGGAGGACGTCAACATCGGCGCGGGCACCATCACCTGCAACTACGACGGCAAGAACAAGAACGCCACCACCATCGGCGACGGCTCGTTCATCGGCTCGGACACGATGCTCGTGGCCCCCGTCAACATCGGGCGCGGCTGCACGGTGGGCGCCGGTTCCACCATCACGCGCGACGTGCCCGACGGCTCTTTGGCGGTGGAGCGCTCCGAACAAACGATGAAGGCTGGCTGGCGTCCCAAATGGGACCGCGCATAGCGGCAAAAGTGGAGTATTGTTCGGGTTGCACGTTTATCGCAATGTTCGGGCAGGGCACGGCACTCGATTGAGAGGGGCACGAAGTAGATGGATCCCATCCAGAAAAGCATGAAGGTCTTCTCCGGCACGTCGAACAGGACGTTCGCCGAGGCGGTTGCCGCCAAGCTGGGCACCCAGCTGGGCGACCTGCAGATTGAGAAGTTTGCCAACGGCGAGATTTACACCCGCTTTGCCGAGAGCGTGCGCGGCTGCGACGTCTTCTTCATCCAGTCGGTCTCCGGCCCCCACCTCAACGACATGCTGATGGAGGTCCTCATCGCGGCCGATGCGGCCAAGCGCGCCTCCGCCCGCACCTTCACCGCCGTGCTCACCCATTACGCCTACGCCCGCCAGGACCGCAAGGCCCAGCCCCGCGAGCCCATCACGGCCCGCCTCGTCGCCGACCTCTACCAGGCCGCCGGCGTCGACCGCGTCATCACGGTAGACCTGCACCAGGGTCAGATCCAGGGCTACTTCGACATCCCGGTGAACCACCTCACCGCCATGCCCATCTTCGCCGAGTACTACACGGCCAAGGGCTTCGACATGAACAACACCGTCGTCGTGTCGCCCGACGTGGGCCGCGCCAAGGCCTCCAAGCGCCTGGCCGACATGCTCGGCTGCGACCTGGCCGTCGCCCACAAGACCCGCGCCGCCCACAACGAGGCCGAGGTCATGGGCATCCTGGGCAACATCGAGGGCAAGACCTGCATCATCAACGACGACATGATCGACACCGCGGGTACCCTGTGCGGCGCGGTGCGCGAGCTCAAGAACCTGGGCGCCGGCGACATCTATGTGGGCGCCACGCACGGCCTGTTCTCCGGCCCCGCCTACGAGCGCCTGCTCGACCCGACCCTGCCCATCGTGGAGGTCGCCGTCACCGACGCCGTGCCCGTGCCCGTGGAGAAGCGCGGCGACCGCATCAAGGTGCTCTCGCTTGCCGACGAGTTCGCCAAGGCGATTCGCAACGTGTACGATGAGACGAGCGTTTCGAAGATGTTGGGCGTCAATCCGGAGTTTTAGTCGTCAGGGGTGGACCACAGCACGCCATCCGCTGCGTTGGATTGAGACTCATGTACTCAAGTACACCGCGCCCTAATCCGCCTTGCGGCTGACGCACTGTGGCCACCCTATAAGGTCAAGGGCCTGATAGGGCAAAGACCTTGAACCGCTGATATCGGTTGTGCGAGCCAGGTTTTGCCTGGCTCGTTTTGTGTGGGAGGGAACGCGCATGGCGGGCAAAGCCGTCAAGGACGTGCCGGTGGGCATCGTCTGCGGCCTGGGCAACCCAGGCAAGGAATATGAGCATACCAGGCACAACGCCGGGTTCTTGGCGATAGACGCGCTGGCGGAGGAGCTGGGTGCGCGCTATTGGAAGAACAAGCCGGGCGCGGCCGTGTGCGAGGTTGCCGTGGCGGGCCGCAAGGTCGTGCTCGTGAAGCCGCAATCGTACATGAACGTCTCGGGCGGCCCCCTCAAGAAGGTCGCTGAGGAATACCGCGTGCCCGCCGCCGGCATCCTCGTCATCCACGACGAGCTCGAACTGCCTGCGGGCGCGGTGGCGCTCAAGATGGGCGGGGGCCACGCCGGCCACAACGGCTTGCGCTCCATCGGCGAGAAGCTGGGCACGCCCGACTATCCGCGCGTGAGGTGCGGCATCGGCCGCCCGCCGGGAAAGATGGCCCCGGCCGACTTCGTGCTCCAGCAGCTGCGCGGCCGCGACTGGGAGGAGTTCCAGGTCACGGCCGCCGATGCGGCCCTGGCTGCCCGCTTCGCCATCGAGCAGGGCGTGCCGGCGGCGCTCGCGAAATACCCCGCGAAGAAGTAGGGACTAGCCGGGGCAGGCACGAACGTGCGGGCGGGAGGTGCCTTCCGAGAGTCTCCCGCCCGCACGCTGTAGCGGGCAAACACGCCGGCCAAATCAAAAAGGGCCCCTCATCGAGGGGCCCTTTGCGTGCAGGCGCGCGGCGGGGCGTTGCGGGCCTACCTGCCCTCGGCCCTGCTCTTCTTGTACTCTTCGATGAGCTTGTTGGCTGTGTCGTAGGGCACCTGCTCGTAGCCCTCGATGACGTAGGAGAACTCGCCGGTGCCGCGCGAGAGGGAGCGCAGGCGCGTGGAGTAGTCGGTTATCTCGGCGAAGGGCACGGTGGCGCTCACCACGGTGTTGCCGCGGCCGTCGGAGTCCATGCCGGTGACGCGGCCGCGCGAGGCGCTGATGTCGCCTGTGACCGATCCCGCATAGGCGTCGGGCACGGTGATGGTCATGTTGGCCATGGGCTCCAGGATGACGGGGTCGGCGTGCTCGGCTGCGGCGCGGAAGCCGATGCGGGCGGCTGTCTTGAACGCGATCTCGCTGGAGTCGACGGGGTGGTAGGAGCCGTCGTAGCAGGCGACCTTGACGTCTACCATGGGGTACCCTGCCAGCACGCCCTCGGTGAGCGTCTCCTGCACGCCCTTGTCCACCGCGGGGATGTACTGGCGGGGAATCTTGCCGCCCACAACCTCGTCGAGGAACTCATAGCCGCCGCCGGGGTTGGGCTCCAGGCGCAGCCAGCAGTCGCCGAACTGGCCGGCGCCGCCCGTCTGCTTCTTGTGGCGGCCCTGGGCGCTTGCCGCCTTGCGGATGGTCTCGCGGTAGGGGATGCGCAGCGGCTCCAGGATGGCCTCCACGCCCGTGCGCTCGGCCAGGCGGTTCACCATGACGCTCACCTGGGCCTCGCCCACGGCGCTGATGACGGTCTGGTGCGTCTCCTCGTTGCGCTGCACGCTGATGGTGGGGTCGGCGTCGCAGGTCTTCTCGAGGAAGGCGCTGAGCTTGTCCTCCTCGTTGCGGTTCTTGGCGCGGATGGCCACCTGGTACAGCGAGTTGGAGAAACGGAACGCCTGCGCCTCCACCTTGCCGGTGGCGCTCAGCGTGTCGCCGGTGTTCACCTCGAGCTTGGGCACCACGATGATGTCGCCTGCCAGGGCCTTTTTGACGTCGGTGGTCTCGCGGCCGCACATGAGGTAGAGGTGCCCCAGGCGCTCGGACGACTGCGTGCGCGCGCAGATGAGCTCCATGCCGGGCTCGAGCGTGCCGGCGAGCACCTTGAGGAAGGAGAGGCGCCCCGTCTGGGCGTCGTTCAGGGTCTTGAAGACGAAGGCCACCGGGCGTTCGTCGGCCGAGCTGATCTTGAGCATCGTGCCGTCGGTGAGCGGCATCTCGCCGAAGTCGGTGGGGGTGGGGAAGTAGGCCACGATATCGTCGAGCAGGGCGTTCACGCCCTTCTCCTGCACGGCCGCGCCCACGTAGACGGGCACGAGCATGCGCTGGGCGATGGCCGTGCCCAGCAGTCCCTCGATTTCCTCCTGCGTGAGGGCCTCGCCGTCGAGGTACTTCATCATGAGCTCCTCGTCGGCTTCCACGATGAGGTCGCATAGGGCCTCGCGGGCGGATGCGGCGGCGTCGGCGTACTCGGCGGGAATCTCGCCCACGGCCTCCTTGCCGTCTTTGTCATAGGTGCGCGCCTCCATGCGGATGACGTCGATGAGCCCCTTGAAGTCGGGCCCCGTGCCCATGGGGATGCTCACGAGCCCCAGGTGCTTGCCGAAGCGGTCTTGCAGCGCCGCCATGGTGAGGTCGAGGTCGGCGTTGTCCTTGTCGATGCGGTTGATGAAGACGGCGCGCGCGACGGGCTGCTCGTCGGTGGCGTACCACAGCTTCACGGTCGTGGGCTGGGGTCCCTCCACCGCGTCTACCACGAAAAGCGCCGTCTCAGCCACGGAGATGGCGGCGTAGGCGTCGCCGATGAAGTCGGGGTAGCACGGGGCGTCCAGGACGTTGATCTTGCAGCCCTTGTGCTCGACGGGCGCGATGGAGGTGGAGATGGAGAAGTTGCGCTTGCTTTCCTCGGGGTCGAAGTCAAGCGTAGGTTTCGAGCCGGCGTGGCCCCCCAGGCGGGCGGTCTTGCCGGTGAGGTGCAGCATGGCCTCGGCAAGCTTCGTCTTACCGACACCTCCCTGCCCCACAAGGACTACGTTGCGAACCTTATCGGTCTGAGGTGCAGCCATACCAGTCTCCTAACCTCGACGTTGACGGCCCCTTTGCTTCGGCCGCCGCCGGGCGGGTGCGAATCAGGGGGCAAAGACACGAGCTTGAAACCGAACGAGCGTGCAATACGGATATCTTATTCACAATTCCTGCAGAAAACAATATACTGTCTCCCACGCTGTCAGATTGCAGCGACAAATGGCGCCTGTCCAGACCGGGCGGGGGCACGGAGCAAAGGAGCGCATCATGGGTCTCAAAGCTGCCGAACCGCTTCAGATCGCACCCGAGGAACTGCCGAGCTACTTGAGTGCCAAGCATGCCGTGTACATGGATTACGCCGACGCCTCCTACTACCTCACCGACGCCAACGAGAACTTCTGGCGCGTGCAGGACACCGCCAAGCTCAACGACAAGGGCCACTACACCGACGTGACCGCGCCCATCGCCCGTGTGGAGGAGTTCCTCGCCGAGCCCGCCATCGACGGCAAGTCGGTCGCCGCCGTTGCCGCCGAGGCCACCTTCTACGCATCGGAGAAGAAGTAAGGGCTTCTGCCGACAAAACTTGCGCAAGAAGAAATCCTGCAAGTTCCAAGCTCGTAAGCGAGCGAGGGGCTTGCGGGGTTTCGTGTGTCTGAGGGTCGTGTTGACGTGTTTTCCGTCTTTGGACGCTATCTTGCCGTGGTCAAGGACGCTTATACAAGTCGAGCGTAATCCTGCGTTTGATGGAAGATGTGGGCGATGATAGCGGTGTTGTCGGCAACCTTGTAGAGAGCCACATAGCGCTTGACGTGTATGGGGTGGTATCCAAGCGCGGCGAGTTCGGGTAGATGCGACGGTGAGTGCATGAGGGGCATCTCGCATGTCAGGGCCACTTGATATTCGAACTCGTTCATGAAATCGTTGGCCGCCGCGGGACTGAGCAAGGTTGAAGTCAGATACGAGACGATGGATTCGTATTCTCGCTGTGCCTCGCGAGTGATGACTGCCTTATAGGCCATAGCGCTGGCGGATTGATGCGGAAAAGGCTGAGAAGTCCTCGTAATCGCCTGCGGCAATCTCGGTCTCGGCAAGCATTATGCGAGAAAGCAACTTGGCCTTGGCGACTTCCTCTCGCTGTGCTTCATACTCCTCGTTGCTCAGGCAATGCATGGCGCTGTATCCGTTGCGCGTCACCGTGACGTCGCGCTCGCGTTCAACGAGCGTGGCAAACGAGGCGGTGTCTTTCATGTCTCGAATCGGCACGCAGACAGGCATCGAAACCCCTCTCGTCCACTTGTGGCCAAATTATACCACGTCTACTTCCCCTCGACCAAATCGAGCAGCTCTTGCTTGGAGTGGACGTCGAGTTTGGTGTAGATGTGCTTCACGTGGCCCCGCACCGTGTTCTCGGAGATGAGGAACGTCTCGGCGATGCGGGTCTTGCTGTGGCCGCGCACGAGCAGCTCGAGCACCTCGGCCTCGCGGGCGGTGAGGCCTCCCCTCTTCGCGAGCTGCCGGCATCGGGTGCGGAGGTTGGTGGCCTCGGAGTTGGGGGTGGCGCAGGCCGCAGGGGAAGGCGTTTTCTCCAGGGCGCGCTGGGTGGCGATGGCGCGCATCTCGGGCGAGTCGTCCTCTGCGTGGTTGAGCTCGGCGAAGATGAGCTGGTTGCCCAACGAGCGGTCGTCGAGCAGCACAAGCGCCACGAAGACGAGCGCCCAGGTGGCGATTGAGGTGATGAGCGGGGCGATGGGGCTCACCGCCATGAGGGTACCGGCGACGCTTCCCGCCGCGAAGGGCAGCGCATAGGCGAGCCAGCCTGCCGCGTAGACGGCCAGGGGAGGGTAGGAGCTGTGCCTGGCCACGTCGGCCACGGCAAGGAAGAGGAAGAACACCACGAGCAGGGCATGCGCGGTGCGAATGAGCGCGAAGAGCATGGCATGGGCCCCGGTGCCGGCCACGAAGGGCTCGAACACAAGCACGGTGACCATGAGGATTAAGATGAGCCGCCAGGTGCGCCCAAAGTCGATGGCGCGTCCCGCGACGCTCACCCACCAGATGCATATGAGCGCGAGCAGCACCTCGGTGCCGTGGTTCACGAGCACCGAGAACGCGTAGGGGTCGGGCGTGGATTCCAGGATGGCCGTGCGGATGATGCCGATGGTGAAGCTGAACGCCACGACGCTGATGACGGCGCGCGTGAGCGACCCCACGGTGCGCGCGTTGTAATAACGCACCGGCTCGGCCGCCTGCGGCAGGTGGCGTGCGGCGCGGCGCACGCAAAAGAAGGTGGCAAACGGCAGGCAGGCAAAAACGGGGCCGGCCACAAACCCGGGCAGGAAGTCGATGACCGTCTTGCAGAGCGACCCCAGCGCCATGGTGAGAAAGAGAAGCGGTGCCGAGAAGCGCAGCTCAAGCTGCGCATACACCTGGATCTAACGTCCGTAGGCCCATGCGACGCCGACGCCACCCACGGCGGCGCCCACCGCGCATTCCACAGCCGGGGGCATCGGCAGCTCCACGGAGAGCATCACGCCGCCCAGCGCCATGCAGACGGCGGCCGCCATGTCCGCAGCGAGCGTCAAACGCCCGCCAGGTAGCTCGCCTGCGGGCCTGCCCGTCTTGGAGGCGTGCCACACGGCCAGGCCGATGCCCACGAGTGCCGCGCTCATCGCCGAGTAGAGCACCGCGGTGACGGAGACCCCTCCGCTCTCAAGGAAGCGGTGCGTGGAGCAGTAGATCCACATATGCACGAACGCCAGGCCCAGAAGGCTCGGGCGGAGGATTTTGAAGAAGCTTCCGAGCATGAAAGCCCTCCCGAAAGGCTGTCGCGGCGTACCCGCGCATGCCGCCCGTTTGGGGGCGTACGGCATGCGCGGGCAGGATATCACGCCGACAAATGGTACCGCACGAGGCGTGCCATTGACAGCGTCGGGCGTGAAAAGTCGGGTGGCGGGCATAGTCCAGACTGGGGTGGTTACGCGCAATCTACCAGCTAAAACGGAAAAGACCGCAAACCGGGTGGCGAACGGGTGGGCCTATGGGCGCTAGTGTTCGAGCCGTTCAACGCAAGGCGCGCGCCGAGCAAGGCGCGCCGCCCCGGGCAAGCGCAGAGGGCGCTCAAGCAGGAGGGCGGCATGACCGGCGAGGCGCGGTGCCGAAGCGAGAGACGAAAGCGCGATCGGATACATCAAGCAATGCAAGCCAGGCACGAAAGAAAAGGGGTAATCGCCATGCAGAGCAACGCAATGTCCCGCCGTTCGTTCGTCCAGACCGCAGGCGCCGCAGCCGCCGGCCTCGCCGCCGCAGCCGCCGTGCTGCCGGGCGCCAACCAGCAGGTGGCCCATGCAGCCGTCGCCGTCCCCGACACATGGGACTATGAGTGCGACGTCGCGGTCGTGGGCTCCGGCACGGTGCTGACGGGCGCCGGCAAGGCCGCCGCCGAGGGCAACCGCGTCATCATCATCGAGGCGTCCGGATCCGTGGGCGGCACCACCGCCGTCTCCAACGGCCAAACCTGGATGCCGCTGAACTCCACCGCCATGGCGCAGGGCCTGGACAACTACGACGACGCCCTGGCCTACATCACCGCCACCGCCGCCGGCAAGTCCACTCCCGAGATTCTTGAGGCGTTCCTGAAGTACGGCCCCGAGGCCATCGACTTCCTGGCCGACACGGCCGACCTCACGTGGGAGATCAGCCCCCGCGTCGACTACCACATCGACGTCTTCCCCGGCGCCAAGGATCAGACGCGCACCATCGCCCCCGTGGGCAAGCAGTCCACCGAGGCCGGCCAGATGACGGGCGCCTTCGGCACCACCTCCTCGGGCTCCTACGTCACCGACCCGCTGTGCGACGGCGTCGTGAACAAGTACGGCGGCGAGCTGCTGCTCAACACCCGTGCCATGCACCTCATCACCCGTGTGAACGACGACGGCGTGACGGAGGTCTGCGGCGTGCAGGCTCAGACCGAGGACGGCTCCACCATCAACATCAAGGCCTCCAAGGGCGTCATCCTGGGTGCCGGCGGCTTCGGCTGGAACGACGACATGAAGAAGCGCTACCTTGAGCTTCCGGCCAACCGCACGATGGAGGTCTCGGCCTGCCAGGGCGACGGCATCCTCATGGGCCAGGCCGTGGGCGCCGACGTCGCGCTCATGCAGTACGCGTGGGGTCAGGTGGTTTGCGTCGACCCCGAGGACATGCCCTACCACGAGTGGTGCGAGAAGCCCACGGAGATCAACCACTTCGGCCTGGGCACCTTCTACGGCCTCATGTGCAAGCCCGGCTCCTGCGTTCTCAACAAGTTCGGCCGCCGCTTCATGGACGAGGCCGTGGACTATGACTCGCTGTACCACGGTTTCTGGGGCCGCGACCTGGGCGCCAACCAGACCGAGGACGGCGCAACCTACGGCACGAGCTGGACGAACTGCCCGGCCTTCTACATCTGCGACTCCACGGTGGCCGACGCCGAGAACTCCGTCATGCGCGACGAGAACGGCGACATCGTGAGCTGGGTGGCCTACCAGGCCGACACCATCGACGAGCTGCTCGACCAGATTCCCTGGCGCGACGACTACGCCCGCCAGAAGGCCGCCAAGACCATCGAGGAGTACAACGAGAACTGCAAGAACGACATCGACCCCGAGTTCCACCGCGGCGAGACCACGTGGGACCAGGGCGGCACTTCCCGCCCCGAGAAGTCGCTGGCCCCCATCGAGGTCGGCCCGTTCTACTGCGTCATCTGCGAGCCCTACCCCATGTGCACGAAGGGCGGCCTGCGCGTCAACGAGAACGCCGAGGTCCTGAGCGTCACCGGTGAGGTCATCCCCCGCCTGTACGCATCGGGCAACAACTCCGGCATCGGAGGCCCGGGCCTGTTCTACAACGGCGCCGGCGGAACCCTGGGCCCCGGCTTCACGTTTGGCTATATTGCCGGCATGAATGCCGCCCAGCTCCAGCCCTGGGAGTAAAGAAGGCTGCGGAACCTGATGCGCCGCGTTCCGCAGGACCTAGAGTACTCCAGTACACGTCGGCCCTGCGCGCCTTGCGCATCAGAACCCGCCTTTAGAAGGCTGAGGAACCTCGTCCGCGGCGTTCCCTGCTCACGAAGCCGTCTCTCCTGCGGGAGGGGCGGCTTTTCTCGTTGTGGGTTTGTTTCGGGTGCGTTAAACTGCCTGAATGCTCATATGCCGAGGACAAGGGAGTTCCGCGTGGACATAAACGACTGGCTTGTGAAGGTCACGGGCGACATCGACGGCTTCATGTACACCTATATCTTGTTGGCGTTGCTTGTGCTGACGGGCGTGTGGTTCACCATCCGGACCCGTGCCGTGCAGATCCGCTACATCAAGGACATGTTCACCCAGCTCACCGAGAAGAAGCATGTAGACGGCGGGCATGCCATCTCGTCGTTTCAGGCGCTCATGGTGTCCACCGCCAGCCGCGTGGGCACGGGCAACATCGCCGGCGTCGCCACGGCAATCGCCACGGGAGGGCCGGGTGCGGTCTTTTGGATGTGGATCATGGCGGTCGTGGGGGCTGCGTCGGCCTTTGTGGAGTCCACGCTCGCCCAGATCTTCAAAGTGCGCGGCAAGGACGGCGAGTTCCGCGGCGGCCCCGCCTATTACATCGAGCAGGGTTTGGGGCACCGCTGGCTGGGCATCGTCTTCGCCATCCTGCTCATCCTGTGCTTCGCGTTCGGCTTCAACGGCCTGCAGGCCTTCAACGCGGCAAGCTCGCTGACCTATTACACGGGCACGGGCGCGATCGGCCACAAGGCGGCCGTGGCGTGCGGCCTGGTGCTTGCGTGCATGACGGCGTTCGTCATCTTCGGCGGAGCGCACCGCATCTCCATCATCACCTCGATCGTGGTGCCCGTCATGGCGCTCGCCTACATCGCCATCGCCGTGTGGACCTGCGTCTCCAACATCGCCGACCTGCCCGCCGCCTTCGCGCTTATGTTCTCCTCGGCCTTCGACTGGCAGTCCATCTTCGGCGGGTTTGCAGGCTCGGTCGTGATGCTCGGCATCAAGCGCGGCCTGTACTCCAACGAGGCGGGCATGGGCTCGGCCCCCAACGCCGCCGCCACCGCGAGCGTGTCGCATCCCGTGAAGCAGGGCCTCGTGCAGAGCCTGTCGGTCTACATCGACACGCTGCTCATCTGCACGTGCTCGGCCATGATGGTGCTTGTGTTCTACGTCCAGGACCCTGCGGCGGCCGAGGGCCTCAACGGCATGCCGCTTGTGCAGATGGCCGTGAACAACTCGGTGGGCGGATGGGGCATCGACCTCATCACGTTCGCCATCTTCGCCTTTGCGTTCTCCAGCCTCATCGGCAACTACTTCTATGCCGAGAGCAACCTGCGCTTCATCAAAGACGGCAGCCCGGCGCTGCTCACCGTGTTCCGCATCGCCTGCATCGTCGTCATCTACTTCGGCGCCGTGAACAGCTTCGACCTCGCCTGGAACCTGGCCGACATCTTCATGGGCCTCATGGCCATCGTGAACCTCATCGCCATCCTGTTGCTTGGCAAGTGGGCCTTGCGTGCGCTCGATGACTATGCGGAGCAGCGCCGCTCCGGCAAGGACCCGGTCTTCGTGGCCGACGGCATCGAAGGCTTCCCGCATACGCAGTGCTGGCATGTGGGGCAGGGCGACCTCAAGGACATGGGCCCCCAGCCCGTGCGCGAGTTCTTCCATGACTCGCTCGACCATGAAGAATAACCGACAGCAGAAAGGGTCTTGGGACATGACGGAGAAGCAGACGGTCGTCGTCGCCAGCAACAACAAGCACAAGATCGAGGAGATGCGCGCCATCTTGGGGCCCGTGCTGCCCGGCGCCGTGTTCAAGGCGATGGGCGAGATCGGCGGCCTGCCCGAGCCCGAGGAGACGGGCGCGACCTTTGAGGAGAACGCCTTCATCAAGGCGCAGACCATCCACGACCTCACGGGCCTGCCCACGGTGGCCGACGACTCAGGCCTTGTGGTGGACGCGCTGGGCGGGGCGCCGGGCGTCTATTCGGCACGCTACTGCGGCGTGCATGGCGACGACGCCGCCAACAACGCCAAACTGCTGCGCGAGATGGCCGACGTGCCCGAAGGCCGGCGCGCCGCGCGCTTCATGAGCTGCGTCGCCTATGTGGACGAGGGCGTGCGCGTCTGCGGCATCGGCTCGTGCGAGGGCGTCGTTGGCTTTGAGGGGCGGGGGAGCAACGGCTTCGGCTACGACCCGCTCTTCTGGCCTGCGGACACCCCCGGCAAGACCATGGCCGAGCTCACCGCGCAGGAGAAGAACGCCATCTCGCACCGCAAGCATGCCATCGAGGCGCTTGCACAGGAGCTGGGGAGGCTTGGGTAGGGAGTTACTGCGGGTTCCAGGCGCAGAACGCAATCGTGACGGGGTTCTGAGGGAAAAACCATCTGAAACTCGCACATGATTGCGTTCTGTTGTGCGGGCCCTGCCTACAAGGCGTTTCTGGCTTTCCGCTAAAGCTCGGCGGTGTCGAGCCAGACGGTAAAGGGCCCGTCGTTTACAAGCGACACCTGCATGTCGGCGCCGAATTGCCCGGTCTGCACGCTGCCCAGGTCGGCGCGCACCATCTCGCAAAAGCACTCGTACAGGGCGCGGGCCTCATCGGGTGCGCCGGCGGAGGTGAACGAGGGGCGGTTGCCGTGCCTGCAGTCGGCGTAAAGCGTGAACTGGCTCACCACGAGCACCTCCCCACCCACATCTGCCAGCGAGCGGTTCGTCTTGCCGGCCTCGTCCTCGAAGATGCGCAGCTTGCGAACCTTGTCCCACAGCTTGCGGGCGGTCGCCTCGTCATCGGTCTGCCCTACGCCAAGCAGGATGAGGAAGCCCCGGCCTATTGCGCCCGTGGCTTGGCCGTCGATATCTACCTGTGCATGAGCCACGCGCTGGATGAGTGCCCGCATGGGAGTCCTTTCTGAGTCTGTCCGCAGGCTTCCGGCTCGCCTGGATTTCACGAGAGCCATGATAACCGACATTTGGCCGACCCTGTGTGCTGGCCGCTCTTCGTTGCCCGCCTCGCGCCGGAATGCCCTGGGCGCCCCGGGGCTATCGAGCCAAACCAAAAGCGCCCCCGCCTCCCGTTGCAGGCCAGCGGCTGCAGGGGAGACGGGGCGCCTTGCGCATCGTGGGTGATGCGAGGGGGTTGTGCGTGAAATGCGAGGCTGCCGTGCCTTACGCCAGGGCGTTGGCAGCGGCGGACTGGCCGGCGATGCGGCCGAAGACGATGATGTCGGTGTAGGAGTTGCCGCCCAGGCGGTTGCCGCCCTGGACGCCGCCCGTGCACTCACCGGCCGCGAAGAGGTTGGCGATGGGGTCGCCGTCCTCGGTGGTCACCTGGGC
>CAKUKJ010000002.1 GCA_934662525.1 uncultured Coriobacteriales bacterium
CGGTGGTGTCTGCCCTGCTCAGCTACCTCGACTGCCGCCGCGACGCGCCCGTGCATGCGAGCGTGTCGATGTATGGCGAGTTCGTGAGCCGCCTGTACGCGAGCGGCCACGACGGCCTTGCCCGCTACATGCTCGACGCGGTGTGCAACGACGAGAACCCCTACGTGCTGGCGCACGCCGCTGGGCGCAACCCCTCCTCCAGCATGGAGGCATGCGCCCGCGCCGACCTGCGCACCCTGCAGGAGGTCGCCAACCTGACGCCCGCCGCGCTGCGCATGGGGCTCGACTGGCAGGGCTTCCTGCCGGGCTTCGAGGTGGAGAAGGTGGACCTCGTGGGCGAGTACGCCGCCCGCATCGAGCAGGTGGGGCGCTTCGGCTTCGGCATGTACGCGCGCTATCGCATGTTCACCCTCGCCGACGACGGCACGGTGGTGCCCGTTGCCCATCCCGACCCGCAGCGCCTGTCCGACCTTGAGGGCTACGAGCGCGAGAAGGGCCTTATCCTGGCCAACACGCGCGCCTTGCTGGCGGGCAAGCCGGCCGCCAACGTGCTCCTGTCGGGAGACGCCGGCACGGGCAAGTCGTCGACGGTGAAGGCCGTGGTCAACGAGCTCGCGGGCGAGGGCCTGCGCATCATCGAGGTGCGCAAGGACCAGCTCAAGCTCATCCCCACCGTGCTCGACGAGCTGGCGGCGAACCCGCTCAAGTTCATCATCTTCATCGACGACCTGTCGTTTGCCCGCGACGACGACAACTACGCGGCGCTCAAGGCCGTGCTGGAGGGCGGCGTGTCGTCGAAGGGCTCCAACGTGGCCATCTACGCCACGTCCAACCGCCGCCACCTCGTGAAGGAGAGCTTCTCGGCGCGCGACGGCGACGACGTTCATCGCAACGACACGATGCAGGAGACGCTGTCGCTCTCGGAGCGCTTCGGCCTGCAGATCTCGTTCTTCAAGCCCGACAAGGCCGCCTACCTGGCCATTGTTCGCCAGCTGGCGGGTTCTTGCGGCCTCGACGTGCCCGTCGAGGAGCTCGAGGCGGGCGCCGAGCGGTTTGCCCTGGGCCGCGGGGGCCGCTCCGCCCGTGCGGCTCGCCAGTACGTCGACTCGCTTGCGGCGCAGGGGGTATAAGCGCATGAGCAATGTGTTGGAAGACGAGAAGGTCGCAAGCAAGCCGCAGGAGGTTTTCTGCGCCGTTGCGGGCAGCCCGGCGGCTGCCCCCGCGCCCGCGAGCGCCCACCCCGTGCTCGACCGCTTCGATACGAAGAAGCGCCGGGGCCGCATGTACTCCACGGGCGAGGAGGTGGGCAACGCGGTGTCGCACGGCGTGGGCTTCGGCCTTGCGGTGGCGGCGCTCGTGCTGCTGTGCGTGACGGCCGCCAACGGCGGGGGAGGCCTCAAGACGTGCGCGGCCGTCATGATGGGCGTGACGCTCGTGCTCGAGTACCTCTTCTCCACGCTCTACCACGCCATTCAGGCCCCCAGGGGCAAGGCGGTGCTGCGCGTGCTCGACCACAGCGCCATCTACCTGCTCATCGCCGGCTGCTACGCCCCCTTCACGCTCGTGACGCTGCACGACGAGGGCGGCGTGGGGATGTGTGTGGCCGTGTGGGTCGTGGCGCTTGTCGGCGTGCTGGTGGAGTGCTTCGGCCGCCAGCGCCAGCCCAAATGGGTCTCGGCGCTCATCTACCTGCTCATGGGCTGGTTCATCGTCTTCAAGCTGCCGGCGCTCGTGGCGCTGCTGCCTGCGGGCGGCCTTGCGCTGCTCGTTGCCGGCGGCATATCGTATTCGCTGGGATGCGTGTTCTACGTGCTCAAGCGCATCCCGTTCTCGCACATGGTGTTCCACTTCTTCGTGCTCGGCGGCAGCGTGTGCCATACGCTCGCCGTCTTGCTGTATGTCTTTTAGCCTGCGGGTCATCGCCGTAGCTATCTGGGTCAATCGTTCTGGCTTCGCGGCCAAACCTTTGGAGGTCTGCGTTTTCGTATGGGCATAGGTCTTTCCATCCTGCTCGCCTTTGTGCTCATCCTGGTGAACGGCTACTTCTCCATGTCGGAGATGGCCCTGGTCACCGCAAGCAAGCCCCTGCTCGACCACGAGGCCGAGGAGGGGGACAAGGCCGCCAAGCGCGCCGCCGACCTGGCGAGCGACTCGGGCAGCTCCCTTGCGGTCATCCAGGTGGCTATCACGCTCGTGGGGTTCTTCTCCTCTGCCGTGGCCTCCACGAACTTGTCCGACCCCTTTGCCCAGTGGATGAGCTCGTTCGGCATCGCCCCGCTCACGGCGGTCGCGCCCGTGCTGTCGCCCATCCTCATCACGCTTGCGGTGTCGTACTTCAGCATCGTGCTCGGCGAGCTCGTGCCCAAGCGCATGGCCCTGGCAGACACGGAGAAGATCGCCAAGCGCATCGCCGGCCCCCTCATGGTGTTCGGCAAGATCGCCGCGCCCCTCGTGTGGCTCACCAGCGTCAGCGCCGACCTCGTGGCGCGCGTTCTGCATATCAAGCAGGCCGACGAGGGGCAGGTCTCCGAGGAGGAGATCAAGTACATGGTCGCCGAGCAGGAAGACCTCTCCGACGACGAGAAGCGCATGATCCACGAGGTGTTCGACCTGGGCGACGCCGTGGTGCGCCAGGTCATGGTGCCTCGCGTGGACGTCACGGCCGTCGAGGACGTGCAGGGCGCCCGGGAGGTGCTCGGCCTGATGCAGAAGACGGGCTACTCGCGCCTGCCCGTCTATCACGAGGACATGGACGAGGTCACGGGCATCGTCAACATCAAGGACCTCATCGAGCCGGTGCTGGCGGGGAAGGGCGAGACGGCCGTATCGGAGTTCGCGCGCCCCTGCACGTTCGTGCCGGAGACGAAGGACCTGCTGCCGCTGCTTTCCGAGATGCGCGCCGAGCACGTGCAGATGGCCATCGTGGTGGACGAGTACGGCGGCACGGCGGGCGTCATCACGATCGAGGACATCGTGGAGGAGGTCGTGGGCGAGATCAGCGACGAGTACGACAACGACGAGAAGGAGCTCACCCGCCTGTCGGAGCGCGAGTGGGAGGTCGACGGCGCCTATCCCGTCGACGACGCGGTCGATCTGGGCTGGCCCATCGAGGCGAGCGAGGAGTACGACACGGTTGCCGGCTGGATCATGTACGAGGCCGACAAGCTTCCCGAGGCCGGCGACGTCATCGAGAAAGACGGCTGGACGTTCAAGGTGAGCAAGATGGACGGCAGGCGCGTGGAGTCCGTCCATGTGACGGCGCCCGAGCCGTCCGGTCCCGCTGCCGTCCAGCATGAGGATGACTGAGGCGTCACCTCATCGAGCCTGTGCCCCATGCGTTTTTGCGCTACCATGTAGACGAAGTCCAATCAGGCGGCCCGCCGGTTTTCCGAGGGCCGCTCCGCTTTAGAGCTTGAGAGAAAGGCCTGTGAGGCAGATGAGCCTGTTTGAGCTGAAAAAGGTTGTGGTCGGTCCCGAGACGCTGTGCGTCACGGTGCAGCTCGACCCGGCGGCTCCCGTCATGACGTCCGACGACATCGAGGGCACGCAGCGCGTCTACGACCTCATGCCCCAGATCGCCGACCACGCCTGCATCAGCGAGGCGGGCGACGTCTTCCGTGACGCGCTGCCCCGCACCGAGTGCGCCCACCTGCTCGAGCACGTGTGCGTCGAGCTCATGAGCAGGCTTGACCTCGAGGACATAAGCGCGGGCAACACCAGCGCCGTGCCCGGGCAGGAGCGCACTTGGGCCATCAAGCTGTCCTGTCCCGACGACGTCCTTGTGACGGGCGTCGTCTCGAGTGCCGCCTGGATCATGGAGTGGGCGTTTTCGGGCGGGCAAGGGGCAAAGCCCGACCTCGACAGCATCGTGGAGGGGTTGCGCGCGCTTGTGAAAAGCCTTCCCGCCGAAAACGGGCAGAACTAAGGGGTATAAGCACACGAGCTGTTCCCAACGTGAGGAGAGACTCATGAGCACATCCAAGAACACGTTCGGCGTCGCGTTGGCGGCCCTTGTGGGCGCGGCCGCAGGCGTTGTCGCCGGCATTCTCATCGCCCCGCGCTCCGGAGCCGAGACGCGCGAGAAGGTCGCACAGGCCGCCGGGCGCACGGCCGACCAGCTCGTCGACTCGATTGGCGTGAGCGTGTCTGTGACCTGCGATGACGCATCGCAGGTAGCGCAGGAGGTTGGCGAGAAGACCGACGAGCTGCGCGAGAAGGTCGCCGCAGCCCGTGCGCGCATGAACCAGGTCCGCGCCGACATCGCAAAGAGCGCCGAGCAGGCCGTTCAGGCCCAATCCCAGCAGCCGGGCGACGCCGCCCCCGAGCCCCCTGCGAGCGAGGCCCCCAAGGCCGAGTAACCCGCCTTGCACCGCACCATTCCAATCCACGGAGATTCAAACCATGCTCACTACCAAAGAGGTTCGCAGCGTCAAGGTGTGCCATGCGCACAAGCCGGGCAAGGAGCTCGACAAGAACGGCGTGCCGCGCCGCCATCGCAAGATCGGCAAGGTCTTCAAGACGGTGTTCTCGCCTGACGGCCTCAAGGTCGTGGGCTTCATCGTGCGCAGGCCCGACCTGCTGTGGATGATCAAGCGCCCCGAGAAGTTCTTGGCGCTCGATGCGATCGACGTGCAGGACGGCGTCATTGTCCCCACGAAGGGCTCCCAGTCTTGGGACGACGCTGCCATGAAGCGCCTCCAGCTTGACTGGGACCGCTGCATCATCTGGGAGGGCATGGAGGTCAAGACAACGGACGGCGCAGAGATCGGCCGGGTGGACGAGCTTTCGTTCGACGAGCACACGGGCGACCTCAACTCGCTCTTCCTCGATGACGGCGCCACCTCCCGTGCCCTGCTCGGCTCCATCGAGATTCCCGCCGAGCTTATGGTGGGCTACAAGAAGGGCGTCCTCATCGTGAAGCCCGAGGCGCGCGACTTGCTGCCGTCGGGCGGCTTGGCCGCCAAGGCGGGCGAGGCGACGGCGAAGGTCTCCACGACGGCCGCAAAGAGCCAGGCCGCGGCGACCGAGGCGGCGTCGAAGGCGATCGAGTCTGGCACGGTGGCCGTTGGCAAGGGCGCCGCGCGTATCAAGAACTCGTTCACAGGTGCGGTGGACGGCTTCAAGCGCGAGAGCGGCATGGGTGAGAAGAAGGAGCCTTCCGGCACGGCGAAGAAGGCCGCGACCGCAGCCTCCACGGCGAAGAAACCCGCCTCAGCCGCCTCGCCGTCGGCCGCCAAGAAGGCCTCTGCCACGTCTGCATCGGGCGCGAAGAAGGCCTCCTCGGGAGACGCCGCCAAGAAGACGGTGGCCAACCATCTGAAATCGGCTGGTTCGATGTTCTCCGATTTCAAGAAGGAATTCGACAAAGCAAAGAAGTAGCATGAGCCGCCCGGCATGTCCGCATGCCGAATGGTTTTCAGATGACGCACCTTAGATGGAGTGAAGTAGAATGGCCGATCGCCGCCGTCCTGAGTATGACAGCAATCCTTACGATGAGCGCGACTCCTATGGCTACCAGGGCCAGCAGGCGCGCGGCGGCTATGCGCCAGGCAACGAGAGCTCAGGTTTCGAGCAGGGATACGGCTCGACAAACCCCACATATCGCCAAGCGTACTCCGAAAGCCCCTATGGGGGCGGCCGCAGGGTGAGCAATTACGACCAGCCGCAGTATTATGGCCAGGGCGGGGCGGGCGACGCATACGGCACAGGTGCTCAGTACACCCAGCAGGGGCGTTATGGGCAGAACCCTTATGGCGGCGACCCCGCACGTGATGCGGGCGGCCGATCACGGGGGCGTGCGCAGCAGGGTGCGGGCCGCACGGGCCAGCGCACGCAGTATCCGGTGGGGGCCGGCCAGGCGTACACCTCGTCGCGCCGCCCCAACAACGCCTCAGGCGTGAATCCTGTGTCGGGCTCGGACTACCATCGTGCGGGCAACCATAGCATGCCGGGCAACCTCACGCCGCAGCACAACGGTTCGGGCATCTCGCGCCGCACCCTGGTGAGGGCGGGCGTCGGGGGCGTCATCGCCGCCGCCGTGCTTGGCGTTGCGGGCGCCACGTGGTATACCCACCGCGCGGTCGCATGCACCATCGACGGCAAGGTGCGCGAGCTTCCCGTAGGGGCCTCTGTGCAGGAGATTATCAATCGCGGGTATGCGTCGCCGGTGGCGGGCAACCTGGTCTCCATCTGCGAGGAGGGGGAGGTGCCCGATGTGCTTGAGAAGGGCGCGGGCAACCCCTATACCCTCACGGTCAACGGCGAGCCTGCCGACGTCTCCACCTACAAGCTCAAAGAGGGCGACCTCCTCGAGTTCACCAACGGCACCGACAAGACCGAGGACGTCAACGCGCAGAACACCGAGATTCCCTGCGGCATTCAGGTGCCCGATAAGACCCTCTTGCTTGCCTCCATCGGCTATGTGAAGCAGTGGGGTCGCAACGGCGTCTCAACCGTTGAGACGGGCGTCGTGTCGGGGCGCACTATCGACCGCGGCGTGACCCAGGAGGCCCAAGACCTCATCATCGCAAACTCTGGCGTCAACCCCGACGATGGCCGGCGGCTTGTGGCCATCACGTTCGACGATGGCCCCAGCCTCGACTATACCCAGCAGTACCTCGACATCCTCGCCGCGCACAATGCCAAGGCGACGTTCTTCATGCTTGGTCAAATGATTGACTCCGGCGACGAGTACGTGGCGCTGGCACAGCGTGTGCGTGATGCCGGGCACCAGATCGCAAGCCACACATACTCCCATGCGGTGCTCTCCGACTTGGATGCCGCCGGGCGCGAGGAGGAGCTCACGAAGGCGTTTGACACCATCGAGTCGAAGCTCGGCGTCCAGACGTCTGTGATTCGCCCTCCCTATGGCGAGTTCCGCGGGTGGCAGTATCTTCAGTACATGGCCGATACGGGGCGCGACCTCACCATGTCGGTGTACTGGAGCGTCGACTCCGAGGACTGGAGCATCGCGACGAACGGCTCGGGAATCGAGGACGGCGCCGCGCAGATTGTGGAGAAGTGCACGGCGAGTCTGTCGGGCGACAACTACAACGGCGCCATCATCCTCATGCATGACGCCGGCGGAAACCGTGACCGCGACGTGGTGGCGCTCCCGACGATCCTCGAGCGTTTCCAGGCCGAAGGATACGAGTTCGTTACCATCAACGAGCTTGTCGCCGCTGACTCCACCCTTCCCGAGTGGCTGGGCTCTGGCAACGCGGTGAGGCCTGGGGACTCCGTCATTCCGGATACCTCGGGGATTTACTAGGCTTTGACGGAGGGCGCGGGGTTTCCTCAGATGTGCATCGTGGGAATCCCGAGGATGAGCCGGGTCTTTGAATTGACTAACTCACACGTCCTCTGATAGTGTCACCCCCAGTGAGGGAGTAGCTTGCGCACGCATATGTGCGCGGCCCGTCAACATCATGGCCATCGTGCCTGGCGTGCCTTAATAAGCGAGACTCACGGCTGTCGCCCCAGACTGCCGTGAGCCTCGCTTTTTTGTTGCACGCCGGTAGATGGCCGCATCGCATGGGAGTGCGGTGGTGATGCGGCGGGCGGGATTGGAGAGGAGGACGTCCGTGTCCTTGGCAGAGGTCGTTCTGCTGGGCGTGGCGCTGTCGATGGACGCGTTCGCTGTCACGGTGTCGAACGTGTTCGCGCACCGCGGAATCTCGCGGGCGCGCGCCATGCTCATGCCGGTGTTCTTCGGCGCGTTCCAGGGCATCATGCCGCTGCTGGGCTTCTTTGCCGGCTCGCTCGTGGCTGACGTCATCGAGCGCTATGCGGGCATCGTGTCGTTCGTCATTCTCGGTTTTGTGGGCGGCAAGATGATTTGGGACGCCTTTCACGAGGACGACGATGAAAGCGTCGACGATAAGGCGCTCGCGGTGGGGTCGCTGTTCTTCCAAGCTGTCGCCACGAGCATCGATGCGTTCGCGGTGGGCGTGAGCTTCGTGGGCCAAGGCATAGAGCCCTTCTCCGCCTCGGGCATCATTGCACTCACGACTTTTTTGTGTACGTGCGTGGCACTTGCCGCAGGCCGCACGTTCGGCAACAAACTTGGGGAGAAGGCGACTGTTGTCGGTGGCGTCGTGCTTGTCCTCATCGGTATCAAGGCACTCTTTTAACGCGTCTTGCTCGACCGTTCAGTTCATAAGCCCCGTCTGAGAAAGGGAGAAGAAAGTGGACCTGTCGTTTTTGGCATCGCCTGAGGCGTGGATCAGCCTCGTCACGCTCGTGTTCTTGGAGATCATCCTGGGCGTGGACAACATCGTCTTCATCATCCTGACGAGCGACCGCCTTGCCCCCGAGAAGCAGCACATCGGCCGCAAGCTCGGACTGGCCGGCGCCTTCGTGTCGCGCGCCATCTTCCTGTGCTTCGCGTCGTACCTCGTGCATATGACCAACAAGCTGTTCACGCTGCCGTTCAACGGTATCGACGGGCAGCCTTTCGGCATGTCGGTGCGCGACATCGTGCTGTTCCTGGGCGGTGCCTACCTCATCTACAAGGGTGTCTCCGAGCTGCGCGGCGTGCTGAGCCTCGAGGAGGAGAAGGCCGACCACGACGAGAAGCACCAGAACAAGCCCAAGAAGCCGCTGAGCCTGCCCGGGGCCATCGCCACCATCATGGTGATGGACGTGGTGTTCTCCATCGACTCCGTCATCACGGCCGTGGGCCTTGCCAACCAGCTCCTCATCATGATCTTTGCCGTGATGGTCGCCATCATCCTCATGATGGTCTTCATCGACCCCATCTCCGACTTCATCAACGCCCACGCCGAGATGAAGATGCTGGCCCTGTGCTTCATCACCGTCATCGGCGTGCTGCTGTTCCTCGATGGCCTGGGCATCCATTCCAACATCGAGGTCTTCGACATGCACGTTGAGAAGCTCATGGTCTATTTCGCCATGGTGTTCTCGGTCATCATTTGCCTGCTCATCATCCGCCGCAACAAGAATTACGCGGCCTGGCAGAAGGAGCTCGCCGAGCAGGGCCTGCCGCCCCACGAGTACGAGACGAAGCAGGGCAAGTAAGGTTTATCTAGCTGGAAGGCTGCTGAGATAAAGAGGCCCGGGGTCTGGCGAGCACAATCCGCCGTGACCCCGGGCCTCTTTGTTGTGTGCGGCCTGGTTCGGCAGGCTGGAGTCAAGCAGGTCGGGCCCCAGCAGAGCAGCCCCGAAATCCGGGGATGCGCTACAGCAAGGCGTGCAAGGGTGAAGTGTACTGGAGTACTCGAACCCTTGCACACGGAGCGTTCTTTGCGACGAGTCCCGTGGAGAACGCAGCTGTAGCGCATCCGATGCCTACAGGGGATGCGTAGACCCCAGCGGCTCCTCGCGGTCGTCGAGGGGCTTGCCATGATAGTCCACCCCGGCCGTCAGCGGCCCCATGGGCTCCCCGGCCTCGAAGGCGGGGAAGACGCGCAGGTAGTCGTCGATGCCGCGCTCAAACACCTCGGGGAAGCTCTCGCGGCTCGTTTGCGGCTTGAAGGGGTCGTCCCACGGCAGGCCGGCCATGTTCATCGAGGGGTTGTCCTCGCCCTGGTCGAGGCGGTGGGCCAGGGAGGCGAGCTGGGAGTGGGGCCGCGCCAGGTGCTCGGCGCGGGCGATGTTGCGTTGGCGCGCACTGCCGTAGGGCTCGATTGTCTGATAGCATAGGCGCATGTCGGCCACGGCCCCAGGATAGTCTATCGGGCGCACGTCGAGGTCGAAGACGGCGCGCGCCGTCTGCGCCAGGAGGGTGCCTGCAAGCAGCAGCTCGTCGTAGCCCGAGACGAGGACCGTGGCCGGCGGCACCTGGGCGCAGGTGAGGCCTCGCAGATGGTCGAGCATGCCGCAGTCGAGCTCGCTCTCAATGACGGCGTGCACCTCATGGTAGGCATCGGCCAGCTCGCGGTTGTAGTCGCACAGCTCGTACTCATGCGCATACACGAAGGGGTGCGCGTTGCGGTCGAGCACGTAGTGGGCAAGCAGGCCCGCCGTGAAAGCGCGGCCGAGCCCCTTTTGCTCATCAGGCAGCCTCTCGGCGTCGGCGCGCAGTCGGTCGAACGCCGCTGAGACGCGCCGCCGGTGCATGGTGGAGCCCATGGCGCGCACGGCCCCGCCGCGGGAGGTGGTCACGGCGAAGAAGAACGGGTCGGGGCCCTGGCAACCCATGAGGAAGAGGTCGCGCGCCGCCTCGGTGGGGCACAGCTCGCGCCCCATGCGATGCAAGACCTCCTCGCCGAAAAGGTAATGGGTGATGAGTGCCGGCATGGGCGGCTCCTTTCAAAGTGGCCCCGCGAAAGGCGGCGGCCGATGATGATGCACAAACTTTACCGCATGACGGGCCCTGCGGGGCGAAAAACGAATACCATGGTACGCATTGCATAACGGCCGCCTTGCGGCGTGCGCCTGCCCCGGGTCGAGAGGCGATGGGGCTCGGCCGCGCGCGGCATGACGGTTCACTCGCCCTTTTCGAGAGAGGTCCTGACTGTGTCTGTCAAGCTTACCAGCACCGAGCGCAAGTGGGTCCTCTACGACGTGGGAAACTCGGCGTTCGTGCTGTTGTGCACCGCCGTGGTGCCCATCTACCTCAACTCGCTGCTCGAGGCTGCCGGCCGCACCGACGTCGTGACGTCGTTTGGCTATGCGCAGACGGTGGCGAGCTTGCTTGTGGCCATCCTTATGCCCATCCTGGGCTCGTTGGCAGACTTCGAGGGCAAGAAGATCAAGTTCTTCCTCGGCTTCTTTCTTACGGGGGTCATCTGCTGCACGGCGATGGCGCTGCCGTTGGGGTGGTTTGCGTTCCTTGCGGTGTATGTGATTGCCACGGTCGGCCTCAACTCGTCCATGACGTTCTACGACTCCATGCTTGTCGATGTCACGACCGACGAACGCATGGACGCGGTGTCCTCGCATGGCTATGCCTGGGGCTATGTGGGCTCGACGGTGCCGTTCATCGGCTGCCTGGCGCTTATCTTCGGAGGGCCTGCCATCGGCATCCCCACGGTTCTCGCCACGCGCCTGTCGTTTGTGATCACGGCCATCTGGTGGGTTGCGTTCACGGTGCCGCTGCTGCGCAGCTACCGCCAAAAGCACTTCAAGGCGACCGACGAGACCATGGGCGCGGCCGTTCGCAAGAGCTTCTCGGGCCTGGCCAGCACCATGCGCAAGATTGTGAAGGACAAGGCGCTCCTTCTCTTCATGCTGGCCTTCTTCTTTTATATCGACGGCGTGCACACGGTCATCGCCATGAGCACCTCCTACGGCACGAGCCTGGGCATCGATTCCACGCAGCTCGTGCTCGCCCTGCTCGTGACGCAGTTTGTGGCGTTTCCCAGCGCCATCGCCTACGGTTGGCTTGCCGGCAAGTTCGGCACGAAGCGCATGATCATGATCGCGGTGCTCGCCTATACGTGCATCGTGTTCTTTGCGGCGTTCTTCTTGAAGACGGCGTTTGAGTTCTGGGTGCTGGCGGTGAGCGTGGGCCTGTTCCAGGGCGGCGTGCAGGCGCTTTCGCGCAGCTATTTCGGCAAGCTCATTCCCAAGGAGAACTCCAACGAGTTCTACGGCTTCTTCGACGTGTTCGGCAAGTATGCCAGCGTCATGGGGTCGTTCCTCGTGGCGGTCATCACGCAGGTGACGGGCGACGCGTCGTTCGGCGTGCTGTCCATTGCCGCGCTGCTGCTCGTGGGGCTCATCCTGCTTGCGAGGATGCCTGAGCCCGCCGTGCGTCCCGAGGCGGGGGAGTAGGCGCCATGGCTGACGGGGGTCTGCTGCGTGCCAAGCGCGACGCCCTGGGCTTGTGGCGCGCCGACGGGCTGGGACCGTTCGTGCCGCCCGAGCCGCGTGAGGTCAAGGGCTGCGCGCTGCTCTTTGAGGGCGGCGGCATGCGGGCAAGCTACACCACCGCCGCTGTGGTGACCTTGCTTGAGCAGGGGATTCGTTTTCCGTTTGCGTGCGGCGTGTCGGCCGGCACATCCAACGTCGCCAACTACCTCCATGGCGACCCCTGGCGTGCGCGCGTGAGCTTCACCGACATCGCGCTCGACCCGCGCTTCGGTGGCTGGCACACGTTTTTGCAGGGCAAGGGGTTCTTCTCGGCGCATTGGCTCTACCAGGAGTCGTGCTTGCCGGGAGGGCCGCTCGTGTACAACTACGGCCGGTTTGAGCGGGGGCTTGCGGGGCGCGACTTCGCCATCCAGGCATTCGACATAGACTCCGGCGAGACGGTCGTGTGGGACAAGCGCCATGTGCGCAGCCTGGGCGACTTGATGGTGCGCGTGCGTGCGAGCAGCACCGTCCCCTTTATGATGCCGTTTACGCAGGTGGACGGCCATATGTTTGCCGACGGCGGGCTGGGTGCGGGCGCAGGCCTGGCCTTGCAGGCGGCGCTCGACGCCGGCTACGACCGGGTGTTTGCGGTGCTCACGCGCCCGCAAGGGTACCGCAAGGGCAGGCCGGGCAAGAGCCAACGACTTCTTGCGAGCCTCTACGAGCGCCGTTGGCCGCGTCTGGCGCAGGCCCTGCGCACGCGCAACGAGCGCTACAACGTCGAGCTCGACCGCCTGGAGCAGATGGCGCGCGAGGGGCGGGCCTACATCGTCTACGCCGACGGCATGGCCGTCTCCAGCTCCACTTGCGACGTGGCCCAGCTTCGTGCGAGCTATGAAGGCGCCTACGTGCGCTATCAGGCCGAGCTGCCCCGATGGCTCAGCTGGCTGGGTCTGGAGTAGGCCGCGCGTTTGCGAATCCCTTGTTTGCCCGGGCGCCTGCCGTGGTATAGTCGGATGGTTGTTCTGCCATCCGAAGGGCCTGCCGCGCGTGAAAATCCTCATCGTCATCAACGACTACCTCAACAAATCGAACGGCATGTGCATCTCTACGCAGCGGTTTGTGGAGGAGTTCCGCGCAGCTGGGCACGAGGTGCGCATCGCCACGAACGATCGCTACGGCGCGCTCGACTATCCGCTCGGCGTCGTGCGCATCCCGGTGTTCTCAGGCATCATCGAGAAGGAGGGCTTCACGTTCGCCCGCGCGGACATGCACGTCATCCGCCGGGCCGTCGCATGGGCCGACATCGTGCACGTGGAAGACCCGTTCCTCGTGTGCCGCCTGGCGGCCAGGGAGGCGCGCCGCATGGGCAAGCCGGTGACGGGGACGTTCCACCTGTACCCGGAGAACATGACCTATGCAGTTCATCTGGGAGGCGCGCACCTGATAAACGGTGGGTTCATGCATTCGTTTGTCGCGGGAGTCTACGACCGCTGCCTGCATGTGCAGTGCCCCACGGCCCAAGTGCGCGACCGCCTTGTCGCCGCCGGGGCCAAGGCGCAGCTCGACGTGATCTCGAACGGCATCGCGCAGGAGTTCATCGAGGCGGGTAGGCAACGCATGGAAAGGCAAACCTCCGCTCAGGCTGGTGGGACGTGCGGGGAAGATGCGAGCGCCGCAGTGCATGGGTCGGCCGAGATTGGCGGCACATGTGCGGGTCGGCTCGACTGGCCTGGTGATGGCGGCGATATGGATGCACCCGATGTCGTGCGCGGTGATGCGGAGCTCCCTCTTTCTGTGCTGAGCGTGGGCCGCTATGCTCCCGAGAAGAATCAAGCAGTGCTGCTGGAAGCTATGGCACGGGCGCGACATGGCAGGCAGATGCGCTTGACGTTGGCGGGCAAGGGGCCTCTCGAGGCCGAGTTGCGCCAGCGCGCCTGCGAGCTGGGCCTGTCGGTCGATTTCGGTTTCTACGAGCAGGGCGACCTACGCGAGCTCATGTGCGAAAGCGACGTCTATGTGCACTGCGCCGACGTGGAGGTCGAGGGCATGTCGTGCATGGAGGCGTTCGCCTGCGGGTGCGTGCCCGTCATCTCCGACGCGCCGCTCTCGTCCACGAAGGCCTATGCGCTCACACCGCGCAACCTCTTTGCGGCGGGGGACGCCGCCGAGCTGGCCGACCGGCTCGACTGGCTGTTTGAGAACCGCGACAGACTCGCTGCCCTGCGAAGTCGCTATGTCGAGCTGGCCTGCGGCTTGAGCACACATGCTTGTGCCGCCCAGGTGCTCGCGATGATGGAGCAGACCTGCAAGGAAGTCTGCGGGGAGGCCCGGCTTGCCGGCGGAAGGCGCGGAACGGGGAACCGTGCGACTCCCAGGCGTCTTTCAATCAGGCAGAGGAGGCACGACGATGGACGCTAGCGCAATGGGTTTTGGCATGCAGCTCATATATATCGTGCTCGGCTACCTTTCGGGCAGCGTGCTGTACTCGGAGCTGTTCATGCGCTGGTTCCGGGGCAAAAGCCTCATGGAGGCGAGCGCCAACCACAACCCCGGCTCATCGAACGCCTTCATCTACGGCGGGTTTTGGGTAGGGGCGCCGTCGGTCGCATGCGACATCCTGAAGGGCCTCGTCCCCGTGGCCCTCTTCTGCCGCCGCTTCGGCATGGCTACCCCGTGGCTCGCGCTTGCCATGGCGGCTCCGGTGCTGGGGCACGCCCGGTCGTGCTTCTTTGACTGGCAGGGCGGCATGTGCATAGCGACGAGCTTTGGCGTGCTGTTGGGCCTTTTGCCCTGCGGCAGCCCCGTCGTTGCGCTTGCGGCCCTCTACCTGGCTCTTCTTCTTGTGCCCGGCATCGACAACAGCGTGCGGTCCATCATCGCGTTCGTGGTGCTGTCCATCCTGGGCATTGTGGGAGCCTGCATAGGAAGGCTCGGCATGCCTGTGACGACGGGCCTCGTCCTCGTCTCCCTCATCGCCCGCAAGAAAATCTGGTCCGACCTGGCATGCGAGGACCGCGCCCGCTTCGCCCACCTGAGGCTGCCGGGCGACGAGAGGTAGGGCAAGGCGCGACCTTGCTGCTTGCGGTATAGGAACACGCTTTGTGATGCAGCAGCATGGCGAGACTTGCGTTAAAGGAACGATCGGTATTTCTAGTTCGGCATATGCCCTGCGACGGGTGGAAGAGAAGAGGGCCGGGCCCTGTTCACCAAGAACGAGGGCCCGGCCCAAAAGGCAACGAGCTTAATGAAGCCCCAATGACGCTATGCCTGTGCGGCCGCAGCACCGGCGATATAACCTGTCGTGAGAGCGCGGCCCACGGACAGGCCTGGGAAGTACATCGGGTAGTCGACACCGCCGAAGAAGGGGCCGGATGCATTGCCTACGGCGAACAGGCCTTCGATGGGTTCGTCGTAGGCGTTCAGCACGCGCTGCTGGGCATCAACGACCAATCCGCCGAGCATAGCAGACAGGCCCTCGATGAAGTCGCGCATCACGGCGTGGAACGGCGGAGTGTCAATTTTGGCCATGAAGCGAACGTCTTTACCGAAGTCCTCGTCGGCGCCGGCGTCGACGAGGACGTTGTACCGCTCGACCGTCGCCGTCAGCGCATCGGCGTCCACGCCCATGAGCTCGGCGAGTTCCTCAAGCGTGTCGGCCTCCCAAGAGAACGGGTAGGAGGACTCCAGGTCCATCTCAGGCCAGTCCTTGATC
Organism: uncultured Coriobacteriales bacterium; assembly: GCA_934662525.1. Taxonomy (GTDB): domain Bacteria; phylum Actinomycetota; class Coriobacteriia; order Coriobacteriales; family UMGS124; genus UMGS124. The sequence continues at coordinate 15,476 of CAKUKJ010000002.1, forward strand.
TTGATGTCTGCGTCGATGGCCTGCCACTCGGTCATCTGCTCTTTGTACTTAGCATCGGCGATGCTGTAAATCTCGCAAGGTTTGTAGTCGTCACCGCGTGTCTTCATCGTGGAGCGCAGCAGGGTGTTCACCTTGAACCACGGCACGTGCTCGTCGCAGAAACGGTTGCCGTCGGCATCGACCATGAGGAAGGGGGCGTTGTTCGACCAGCTCTCATGAATCATCTTGGTGTGGCCCACCGGCTCCAGATGGCCACCAGCCCACACGCCCATGCGGTGGCCATCTCCATCGCGCCCCACCTCAAGCGGCGGGAAACCCAGAACATCGGGGCAGAAGAACGCAATCATCTCGTCGTTGCATTGGTAGTCTCCCGTGGCGAGAATGACGCCCCTTGCGGCATTGAACAGGGTGTGGTCACCCTCGGCCCCGGCGATGACGCCAGTTACCGCACCGTCGTTCACTGCAAGCTGTACGGCGGGCATGTTGTAAAAAAACTCGACACCGAGTGTCTCGGCATATGTCGCCACGCCGTCGGCGGCACCGGCGTAGGTCGCGCTGGGGCGGCACGTCATGAACTTTGCCATGTAGCCGTTGCAGTCTTTTTCGTAGGCGCACGTGTCTTCGGCCTCTTGTTCAACGCCAGCTGCGTCGAGGATGCCGCGGAACCACATGATGGCGTCGCCGCTGTTGTGGGCCCACGCGTCGAGCAGCTCGCGCTTGGGGCGCCACTCGCTCAGCGCCATGGCCTTGCTGACGAACGCCTGCTTGGTAGCCTCGTCGTTGGTGTCCGCAAGGAGCCCCGTGGCCTCGAAGCCCTGCGATGAGGCAAACCCAAGCTTCTGCACGACGGCGACCTTGGCTCCTTCCTGTGCCGCGCGAATAGCGGCGGCGAGGCCCGATGCGCCGGCGCCCACGACCACGACGTCGAAGTCTTTCGTGTCGGCAAAGTCGGTTACGGCCTCTGGGGCTTCGAGGAACGAGGGCGTACAGTCATTGCCAGCCGACGTAGCGGTGGCGCGGGCCTCGCCTACCGCGAGAGCCTGGGAGGCTTCGTCGATGATTTGAGCCCCGGCAAGGCCAAGTCCTGCGGCTGCCGCTGTGACGACGACGCTGCGACGTGTGGGGTTTGATGTGGATGCGGGCATGAGACTCTCCTATCGTTTGCCTTCCATGACGTGTGGGCGTTGACGTTTTGAAGGCGCCTGCATGTGCGCCTGTTGCTCCAACGCTGCTCCGCACCATAGGCGCGTGGGTGTTTCTCCGCATCGGGCAAAGTCGCAAAAAGAGGTTACACCCTCTAAACCCAGCGTAAACCTTGCTGGTAGAAACGTATATACTGAGTAAAGCAACGTACAATGGACAAGGCCTGGACAACTTCTCAGGAGACGCTTTTCGCTATGCAGACTAACCGTTTGGTGGAGAAAGGCCCGCATGGGCTTGCTCGCCTCATAGCCTTTCCCGTCTCTCTCACGGGCTTGGCGTTCTTTCGTTCGTGGATTACGCTGCTTACTGACACCGGCGTCACGGCGGGGCCGGGTGGCCTGGCCCATGATATGGTGCTCTCGGGCATTCTCGTGGTGCTGGCACTTGTTGCAAACCGTATCGCGCCTTTGTTGCGCAAAAACTGGGCCCTTGTTGTGTGCTTGATTCTTGCGTTGGGCACCTCGGTTCTTGCGATAGCTGCCAGTTTGGCGGGTCAAGATTACGGCTGGGTGGGGTCGGTCCTCACTCTCCCCGTCTCTTGCGCATCGGCCCTGTTCATTCTCTTATGGCTTGACTTATACGCCGCCCTCCCTATCGTGCAGGCGGCCTTGAGCCTTTCCCTTGCGATGATCTTGGCGGAGGCGGTCAATTTCTTGCTTGCGGGAATGATTGCAGGCTATCGATTGGGCGCGCTTGTTGCGCTCCCTTGTCTGAGCATGGCCTGTCTGCTCTGTGCAAGGGCCCATGTGCCGCCGGAGGCCGGGGTGCAGTCCCTTCCTCCACATGCCAGTCTTGCACGCCTCATCCCGTGGAACCTCGTGCTGCTTGTTGCGGCCTACCAGTTCACGGGAGGTTTCTGCCTTGCGGCTACAAGTGCGCCTGTTGGGCTGTATACAGGTGTTGCCAACGTGCTGGCGGCGGGTGCGGTTGTGGGATGCATCCTATATATCCCCGAGCGAGTCGATCTTGCCAGCATCTGCAAGTCACCGGCTGTTCTGCTGGTGCCGACCCTGTTGCTCATACCGTTTGTGGGCGGCGGCCACGGAAGCTTTGCGGGGGCAAGCGCCGCATTCAGCTCTTCGCTATTCAGCCTGCTTATCTTCCTCGTTATCTGTGACATAGCGCATGTCCAGAGCATCTCTGCGGTGTTTCTGTTCGGTATTGAGGAAGCTACGACGGGCATGGGGGCGATCGGACAGTTTTTGGGTCGGCACTGTGACGCTCTCAACGCCGCTGGCGTGTCAACGACTGCCATGATAACCATGCTCGTTGCCTTGACCGTTATTGCTGGGCTGACGCTCTTTGACAGCGAGAAGCTTGCGGCAAAATGGGGCATTCACGTTTTCGGGAGAGGCAAAATCTCTGCGGATGCCCATCACGACGAGCTTTTGGAAACCGCTTGTCACGGTATTGTGGCAGCCTACAAGCTTACGGCGCGCGAACAGGAGGTTCTGCTTTTGCTTGCGAGGGGTCGCACGCTCGACGAGATCTGCACGAGCTTAGGCGTTGCCCGCGGTACGGTGAAGGCCCATTGCGAGCACATCTATACCAAAACAGGTGTTCGGTCGAAGAAGGAGCTGCTGAGGTTGCTCGGCGTTGAGTAACCAAACGAAAGGCGGCTTTCCAGTTCCTCGAGAGCTGGAGGAACCCATCCTCGTTCACTGCGCTCTCAATGTAGCGGCTTGCGGGGTCTCGCACGGGCGGTCATGAGGCGCGTTCGCCGCGAATGACTGCCAATGGCCTGCGCACGGCTCGAAGTGATTTCGAACGGCATCACGCAAGAGTCTATCGACGCAGGGAGGCTGCGGTAGGCGAACCCTAAACATGCGGCACTAACTGCCCGCAAGCGCGCTCCCGTTCCCACGAGACTTCATGCTGAGGCGGCGACTTCACCCATAGCGGGCTATGGTTTCTCGTGCGCATTTTCTGATGTCATGAAAGCAGGCCGCGTGGACGGCAAGGCTATAGTGTGTGACGCGCGCTTTTGTTGGCGGTCGTGCGCTAGTCGATAGATGACTACTCGCCCGCGCCCCCGTTTTGGTCATCGTCTGACTACCGCAGTCGGCCGACACCACTCAAAACCGACGTTCATCTTTTGCCCGTGCTTCCCGAAAATCTCTCCCCGTGCCGTCTGCCTATCCGCAGTGGGAAGGCGGTGCAGATGATCTCTTTCGAACCGGTTGAACTGTTGGGAGTAAGGAAAGAGGGGATTGCATGAGCGAACGGACCATGACGCGACGCAGGTTTATCGAAAGCTGTGTCGCAGCCGGCCTGGCCGCAACCGTCGCCTCCACGCTCGAGCCGTCGTTGGTCGAAACCGCGCAGGCAGACGAGGTGGAGGACACAGTCGAGAAGGTGCACACCATGTGTCGCGGCTGCATCGGCAGCTGCGGTGTGATCGCCACCGTGAAGAACGGCCGCGTCGTCAAGGTGGAGGGCGACCCGGACGACCCGACCACCCATGGCGCCATCTGCGTCAAGGGCCTTTCGGCCGTCGAGGCTTTGTACAACCCGCACCGCAACAAGTACCCGATGCGTCTGGCGGGTGAGCGCGGCTCCAACCAGTGGGAGCGCCTGAGCTGGGACGAGGCTCTGGAAGAGAGCTGCACCAAGCTCATGGAGCTGTACAACAAGTATGGCGGGGAGACGTTGCTGGTCACCGAGGGAGGCGGCGGCAACCCCGACGGCGGCGCCTGCAACACGTTCATGAATATATTCGGAGCCACCCTGCAGTACGAGCCCGGCTGCGCCCAGTGCCTTATGCCGCGCACCTACATGTACGGCAAGATGATCGGCGGCATGATGCTCACCACCTCCATTGCAGACGGCGGCTGCAAGGAGCTGTTCTACCCGGACGTCACCCCCATCGAGACATACGTCATGTGGGGTACCGGCCCGGCCCAGCACACCCCCGCTGCCAACGGCGGAGCGATCTGCGACCTGCGCGCCAAGGGCGTCAAGACCGTCGTCGTGGACCCGCGCTTCACGCCCGACGCCTCCAAGGCGGACGTATGGCTGCCCATTCGCCCCGGCACCGACGTCGCCATGCTGATGTGCTGGGAAAACTACATCATCGAGCACGAGCTGTACAACGCCGAGTTTGACAAGCGCTGGACCAACCTGCCCTTCCTCGTCGACCCCGAGGCCGAGATCGACGGCGTCAAGCCCTACTACACGCTGCGCGGCAACCAGCTCGAGTCCGACGGCGACGCCGCCGACTACGTCGTGTGGGACACCAACACCAACGCGCCGGTCGTCATCTCCAAGAACGACCCCGAGTGGCCGATGCCGTCTTCCTGCGACCCGGCGCTCTTCGGCTACTACGACGTGACGCTGGCCGACGGCACCGTGATGTCGTGCCCGACCGCCTTCCAGCGCCTCAAGGAACGCGTGGCCGAGTTCACGATCGAGAAGACCTCCGACATCTGCTGGTGCGGCGAGGAGATCATCGAAGAGGCCATCCTGCTCTATGCCACCCACAAGTCCGGCATCTCGCTGGGCGTGGCAACCGACCAGCACCCCCAGTCGGCGCAGGCTGCCATGGGCGCATGCGGCCTGGACATGATGATGGGCTTTGCCGCCGCCCCCGGCGCCCTGCTCAACAGCCAGACCCGCGTCTCGGGCGAGGCGACGGGCTCGGGGTGGCAGACGGACTTCAGCGGCTTCATCACGCAGGACCTCTACGACAAGCGCCTGGGCAACACCGACCACAAGGGCCTCAACGGCTGGGAGATGTCGCAGATTCCCGCCGTCCTCAATGCCGTCGTCAGCGAGGACCCCTACCCCATCAAGGCGTGGCTCGAGGGCTCGGGCAACAAGCTCGCGATGCTGGGCAACGCCGAGTCGTGGTACGAGGCCACCAAGAACATCGACTTCATCGGCCACTTGTACATGTACCCCACGTCGTTCACCGTCGATTGCTGCGACATGCTGTTCCCGTGTCTCGAGTGGCTCGAGTACCCCACCGGCACCGCTGCCAACGGCAACTACGTCACGCTGCGCCAGGAGGTCGTGCACCTGTTCGAGGGCGTCCAGGAGCCCACGTGGTGGGCGATGCTGGCCTACCGCCTGGCCCAGAAGGGGCACCCGCTGTGCGAGGCCGGCTTTGCCGAGGACTACCCCACGCCCTACTGGACCGACCTCGACGAGTACATCAACAAGGCCTATTGCGACCTCACCGGCATGGAGTACCACGAGTGGGCCCGCAGCTTCAAGCCCTACAAGGCCATCTCCGACGAGGAGTATGTGAAGTCCGGCTGGAACACCAACGAGGCAATCGACGAGAAGACCGGCCTGCCGGCGGGATTCGGCACCACGAGCGGCAAGTGCGAGGTCTACGCCGAGAGCAGCACCCGCGAGGGCTTCGAGGGGTCGAGCCTGCGCAACTCGGCCACCGACTGGAAGCCCGCCAGCGAGTACTACGACCCGATGCCATACTTCCTGGAGCCCGAGGAGTCCCCGCTCACCGACGACGAGTACCCGCTCGTCATGACGCAGGGCCGCGTCACCTGGTACCACCACGGCACGCTGCGCAACGTGGCCTACCTGCGCGAGATGTACCCGGTGCCGCTGATCTCGATGAACCCGATCGACGCCGAGAAGTACGGCATCGCCGACCAGGACTGGGTCAAGGTCAGCTCGCGGCGCGGCACCGTCACCGCCCGCGCCTGCGTCACCGAGGGCATGCTCCCCGGCGTCGTGCACCAGGAGCGGTTCTGGAACCCCGAGATGTTCGATGCTTCGAACACGACCTTCTCGGCGGGCTGGCGCGAGATGAACGTCAACATGCTCACGAAGAACGACGGGCGTTTCAGCCCGGAGTGCGGCACCTACACGCTGCGCGGCTTCCAGGTCAAGGTGGAGCGCACCGACTCCGCGCCCGAGGGAGTCTGGACCGAGCCCGAGCAGTTCAAGCCGTTTATGGCCGTTCCGTGCGACGCCACGCCGCACACCGTTCACGAGGGGGTGTATGTCGGTGAGTAAGACCATCGTCACCGACCTCGACCGCTGCATCGGCTGCAACGCCTGCGCGGTCGCCTGCAAGGTCGAGCACGGCATTGACCTGGGAATCTATTGGAACCACGTGGAGCAGATGGGCCCCTACGGCGACTGGAGCGAGGACGGCAAGACCCCTCACATCCAGATGTACTGGCTGCCCATCACCTGCCAGCAGTGCGAGAGCGCTCCCTGCATCGACGTGTGCCCCACCGGCGCGGCCTACCGCAACGAGGACGGCGTCGTTCTCATCGACCAGGATGCGTGCATCGGCTGCCAGCAGTGCGTGCCCGCATGCCCCTATGGCGTGCGCACCTACAACTCCCAGACCTCCGTCGTGGAGAAGTGCACGCTGTGCACCGAGCTGACCGAGCAGGGCGAGAAGCCGGCCTGCGTCAAGGCGTGCTGCGGGCGCGCCCGCTTCTACGGCGACCTGGACGACCCCGAGTCTGATGCCGCCAAGGCCATCGCCGCCGCCGACCCGGACAACGTCCACATGCTTCATGACGAGGGCAACGCACCTTTGGGCAGGTACATCCTTTCGGAGAAGACCTGCACCTGGGTCGAGGAGTTTTAGCAACCCGGCATGATGCCGCACGCCGACGCTGAGGCGGCGACGCGCGGCACAAGGCGGGATTTGAATGCGGGGCGGGCAGCGCTGCGGACGCGCCCGCCCCGCAGCAGGAGACGCTAGCCGCGTCGTGTTCCAATCGCCCGGCCCGTTCGCCCCGACGCTTGGAACACGACGCTGTTAACTTTGAAAGGGGAGGGTATGGAGATCACCACCGAGGAGCTCGCGCGGTTCTTTGCAAGCCGCAGGGACTTCTATCGGTTTCTCTCACGCGCTTATGAGATCGAGCCGGCCGACGCTTACCTCGACGAGCTTGCCCATGCGCAGCTGCCGGTGAAGCTGGAGAACGAGGATTTCGCGCGCGGATGCCAGCTGCTCGTCAAGTCCATGCGCACGCGCGACGTGTTCTCGCGCGGGCTTATCGCCGTCGACTACGCCTCGCTGTTCATCGGGGTGGATGGTGCGCAGGCGCCGCTGCCCTACGAGTCGGTGCAGTGCGACGACTCCTCCATGATCATGGGGGAGTCGCGCGACGCGGTGTACAAGTGGTATGCCGGCGAGGGCATGCGACTGGGCGAGGACTGCAAGGTTCCCGAAGACCACCTCTACCTGGAGCTGCAGTTCATGTCGATCATGGCGGGGCGTGCGGCCGACGCCCTTCAGGCCGGGGATTGGGCGCGCCTGGATCATCTGGTGGGCAGCATGCGGGGCTTTTTGGAGGAGCACCTGCTGCGCTGGGCGCCGGCCCTTTGCGACCAGGTTGCACAGCTTGCGCGCACCGACTTCTATCGCGGCATCGCCCTTATGACCAAGGGGTTTTTGACAGACGAGCACGACATATACCCGTATGTGCAATCGCAGCTGGCACAGCGTGCCGACGATGGCACGAAGGAGGCATAGCGACATGGCAGACGACGATATGGTGCGGGCGGAAGAAGAGGCCCTGGAAGTCGTGGACGGCTCGGGGTCTGACCGGCCTGGCGAGGCGCAGCCCGAGGGCGCAGGCCTTGAATCGGCGGGGGGCCAGCCTGTGCCCGGCGGCGCCTCCGAGGATGAAGGCGACCCCGAGGAGGAAGGCGACCAGGCCGACGAGGCCGAGGACGACCCCGACGAGCCGCGCGGCGCCACGGGACGCCCCGAGGACATCGTGTACACAGACGCGGAGCAGGGCGTGGAGGAGCTGTTCGCGCGCATGCACCCGCGCCGCCGCATCCTCAAGAAGATCATTTCCTTCTGCAGGCAGACGCGCACCGACTCGGAGCTGATGGAAGCCGTGCGCGGCTTCATGGCAAACGACTACACGGTCTATCCGCCCGAGACCCTGTGTCACATCATGAGCCGCTACGCCGTGCTGCGCTATGAACCTCCTTACGACGAGGAGTACGAGCAGACAGAGGACGCGCTCATGGAGAACGCCTCGCAAGTGGAGGTCGACGACGTGTCCATTGTGTGCGCTTCGGCTCTGCCCTGCGACGGGGAGCGCGGCCAGGGCACATGGACCGCAGCCCCCGAGGCGCTTGCCTACGTCGAGCGCGTGAGCAACCTCGACGCCTTCTTCGGGCTGATGGACAAAGACGCGGCGATTGCGGACGCCTATGCGGAGCTGCTGCGCTACTGCTCCAGGCGCAAGCGCTCAAAGATGGACATCGACGAGAAGATCGACCCCCTGCCCGTCTTGAAGAGCCCCCGTGTCTTCGCGGGACATTTGGTGAGCGGCCTGGAGCAGTGCGAGTGCATCGAGTGGCAGGGCGGCTGGGTCACCACCGACCTGGGCAAGCAGGCGCTCGACTGGCTTGAGCAGCGGAAGGACGAGCAATGATGGCTGCTTTTGAGGCCGACGGCGCCACCGGCTGGCTCGCCGATCAAGCCGCCGCGCGGCCTGGTGGCGCGGAGCCTCAGGCCGCGCAGGGGCTTGACGAGGCCCTCGAGGCGAAGATCGAGGCGCTCAAGGAAATCCTCTCAGGCTGCGGCGCGGCGGTGGCCGGCTATTGCGGAGACGCCGCCTCGTCGCTGCTCGCGGCCTGCCTCGTCGAGGCGCTGCCCGAAGGCGCGGCCAGCGTCGTGTTCGCCGACGGGTTCCTCTTCTCAGACGAGTACCGAGGCGTGGTCCTTTCCAACGCCGCGCAGCTCGAGATTCCCCTGCAGGTGGTGGACCACCCAGGGTTTTCGAAGCCCGCAGTGCTGCGCAACGAGGTGCTGCGGTGCTACCGCTGCCGCGTGGGGCTGTTCGACGCCATGTTGGACGAGGCTCCCGCAGAAGGCGCCGCCCTGCTGATGGGCTACACCGCCGACCGCATGGAGAATACCGTGAGAGGCCGCAAGGCCATGACGGAGTACGAGGTGGGCGCTCCTTTGGCGCAGGCGGGCATCACTGCGGCGGAGGCGAAAGCCTGGGCCGCCGCGCATGGGCTTGCGCCTTGCCCGCCGTTGGAATGCGTCGCGGTGCGCTTTGAGTTCAACAATCCAGTAAGCGAGGGTATGGCCTGCGCTTTTGCCGAGACTGACCAGGCCGTGCGCGCCACGTTGCAGATGCCTGCGGCCAAGGTGTTCGACGAGGGCCGCCTCACCAGCGTCGTGATGCCGTACGCGGCGCTGCGCTGCTCGAGCGAGTGGGACGTGCCGGTGCCCGATGTCGCGGCCCGGGGGTCGGAGGAACCATCGACGGGTTTGGCGACCCAGACGAGTGACGGAGAGGCGGGCGATGGGGCGACATCCGATGCGGACGCGCAAGCAGCCGCGCGGGCCGATGTGCCGGCGGGGCTTGACATTGCCGGCTACGGCGACCTGGACCCAACAGAGCTTGAGCTGGAGGGTGTGCTCGTCGCAATCAACCGGGCGATTGAGTGCGGCACGCTCGACGAGCTTCTTGACGATCGCCGCAGGCATGAGGAGGAGCTTGAGCGCGCAATGGAAGAGCTTGCCGCGCGCAAGCAGGGGGTTTTGAACGCCGAGGGCGTCCAAGTCGGCCCGGAAGCCGGAAACGACGGGGACGATCGGGGCGCCTCGGAGGGACATGCTTCCGAACTGGCAGAAGTCGGTGAAGCCGGCACCGCCGACGCCGATGGCCTGTCGCCGGCCGAGCACGAGCGCCCCGCCCTCATGCCCACCGTTGCCTTTCTCGAGCGAGTCCAGGAGCTTCTCGGCACCGTCTTCGACCCCGGCCGCCGCATTGTTCTTGAGACCGCGTTCAGCCGCCGTGCCCGCCGCAGCGCCGCCGTGCAGGAGACCCCCATGGCC
>CAKUKJ010000003.1 GCA_934662525.1 uncultured Coriobacteriales bacterium
GGGCTTCGTGGATTGTGGGAAAGCGGCGTTGGCGGCCCTCCTCAGGCTACTCCTCCACCTGCTCGAAGTAGGTGGCGTCCTTGCCGCACAGGGGGCAGACGAAGTCGGCGGGCAGCTCGGTGCCCTCGCACTCGTAGATGTAGCCGCACACGGTGCACTTCCAGGTGGTGGTGACGTCGGAGGCCTTCTCGGCAGCCTCCACGGTGCCGGCGGCAGGCTCGGCGTTGGTGGAGGTGGGGATGGCTGCCGCGGCGGAGTCGTCACCGGAAAGCGAGGCGGCGATAGCGGTGGCGAGGTCGGTGAGCTGGTCGACGTTGGCCTCGTTGGGCGTGGAGCGGATGGTCACGAGGTCGCCGATCTGCTCCATGCCAGGCATCTGGGCAACGAGGTCCTGCATGAGCTGGCCGGCGGCCGGGCTCCACGAGCCGTTCTCCACGAAGGCGACCTTGCGGTTCTGCATGTTGTGGGCAACGAGATCGTTGAGGAAGTTCTTCATGGGCGTGAAGATGCCCATGTTGTACGTGGCAGAGCAGAACACCAGGTGAGAGGCACGGAACGACTCGGCGATGAGATAGCTGCCGTGCGTCTTGGAGACGTCGTAGACCTTGACGTCGTTGACCCCTGCCTGCGAGAGCTGGGATGCCAGAATGTTGGCGGCGTTCTCGGTGCCGCCGTAGATGGAGCCGTAGAAGATGACGACTGCCTCGTCCTCAGGCGTGTAGCTCGACCACTTGTCGTACTTGTCGATGATCCAGGCGAGGTCGTCGCGCCAGATGGGGCCGTGCGTGGCGCACAGCATGGAGATGTCGAGCGTGGCGGCCTTGGCGAGCACGTCCTGGACCTGCGGGCCGTACTTGCCCACGATGTTGCAGTAGTAGCGGCGCTCCTCGTCGAGCCACTTTTCCTTGAAGTTGACCTGGTCGGCGTACATGTTGCCGTCGAGCGCGCCGAAGCAGCCGAACGCGTCGGCGCTGAAGAGGATGCCCGTCGTGGCGTCAAAGGTCACCATGACCTCGGGCCAGTGCACCATGGGCGCCTCGACGAAGGCGAGCGTGTGCGCGCCGACGTTGAGCGTGTCGCCCTCTGCGGCGGTGATGACGCGGTCGGAGATGTCGATGCCCTCGAAGAACTGGCCGATCATGGCCTGGGCAAGCGCCGTGGTCACGAGCGTGCACTCGGGGTAGCGCGTGAGCACCTGCGCCACGCCGGAGGCATGGTCGGGCTCCATGTGGTCGACGATGAGGTAGTCGAGCGTGCGGCCGTCGAGCACGGCCTCGATGTTCTCGAAGTACTGGCCGATGACGGAGCGATCCACCGTGTCGATGAGGACGGTCTGCTCGTCGAGCAGCAGGTAGGAGTTGTAGGCCACGCCGTGGTCGAGCGGGTAGACGTTCTCAAAGAGGGCAAGGCGCTTGTCACAGGCGCCGACCCACCACAGGTCGTCGTTGATCTGGCGGGCGTTGGCCTTGCCGACGAAGAACTCGGTCTTCGTGGAGTTCGTGTACGCCTGGGCCTGCGGCACGCGCAGGGCGGCGATTGCGGCGAGCGCGGCAGCCCCGCCGACGGAGGCCTTCATGAAATTGCGGCGGCTGGTGGTGGTGTCCATGGTGGTTCCCCTCTCCTGTTGTGGCCCTTGGGGCCGTCTGAGAAACATACCTGTAGAACGGGCAGAACGCGTGAAACCTAGAACGGCCGGACAAGGCGGGCTTGTCCGCGCCGACCCTTAACCGAAATAGCGCTTGAGCAGGCCTTCGAAGGCGTGCCCGTGGCGAGCCTCGTCGCGGGCCATCTCATGCACGGTGTCGTGGATGGCGTCGAGGTTTGCCTCCTTGGCGCGGCGCGCCAGGTCGGCCTTGCCGGCAGTCGCGCCCTTCTCGGCGGCCACGCGCATCTCGAGGTTCTTCTTCGTGGAGTCCGTGACGACATCCCCGAGCAGCTCGGCGAACTTGGCGGCGTGCCCGGCCTCCTCGAAGGCGGCCTTCTCCCAATACGCGCCGATCTCGGCATAGCCCTCGCGCTCGGCGACGCGAGCCATGGCCAGGTACATGCCGACCTCGCAGCACTCCCCCTCGAAGTTGGCACGCAGGTCGGCCACGATGTCGGCCGGGACGTTCTCAAGCTTGCCGACGCCCACGACGTGCTCGGCGGCATAGCCTTCCGGCGTGGCATCACCAGGCTGGGCAGGCTTTCCAGCTGCGTCCGCGTCAGAACCGGCGACGGTCAGCTTCTCAAACCTCTCACCAGGACACTTGCACTGGGGGCACGCATAATCGGCAGGCATGTCCCCCTCGAACTCAGCGACATATCCACAGATAGGGCAGCGGTACTGGGTCACCGTTTCCTCCACTCTCCTCGACCCCGAAGGGCCTCCCGAAACCCGTCGGCCGCCCGTTGGCGCCGTGGCCGCCGAGCGGCTTGTCAATGAAAAGTCCCATGCCGCCAGCCCTCCCGGCCACGGCATGGGACTATCTTATTAGTATTGATTCCTATTTGCAAGAAGTAATCAAAAGATTATGAATCCGTTCACCCCACGTTCGGCATATGGTCGCTTTAGCCGTCCGAACGAGAGAAGGCGTTCTTCATAAGCAGGCTCGACGCATAGAGCACCTTGTCGAGCACGTCGGTCGTCTCCTCCTTGAGCTTGCGGGCCATCTCCTCGTTTGCCTGACGCAGCACCGGCTCGGCCGCCTTGTAGTCGAGGCCCTCCTGGGCGACCTTCTTGTCGGTGGCGTTAAGCATGGCATGGCCCAGGCCGCCCACTTTGAGCTGGTAGCGCTCGATATGCGGGGCGCACGTGGCGAAGTGCGGGTCGGCGATGGCGGCGATGAGGCGGTTGGCCCAGTAGAAGCTCTCGGTCGTGGGCTTGTCGGGCGTCACCGACAGGTATGCAGGAACCTCGTCTACCGCCGGGTAGAACGGCACGAGCGCGTTGAAGGGGTTTGAGCCGAACGCGATCCACTGCACGGCCGTCGTGGCCTCGGGCTTGCCGGGGCGCAGCTGCACCACGGAGAGCTGGCAGTTGCGGTTGATGCCGATTGCGCGGTACTTGCCCCGCTCGTCAGGGCAACCGGGGCGGCCATAGGGGTCGTAGGGAGTGCCCTGATAGTGCAGGGAGAGCGCATACTTCACGTCCTCCACGGTGATCTTGCGCTCGGGCACGCAATCCCACGGTAGCACGTCGCTCTCTGGGCCCATGTCGGCCCCAGGGCCGTCCCACACGAACGTCGTGGGGTTGAGGAAGCGCTGGATGGCCCAGGTGCGCGGCGTGTTGTACACATGGTCGGAGTCGCTGGCCGAGCCGAACGCCTCACGGGGGTTGAACGTGCCCTCGGGGGTCGCATCCAGTCCCTCGGCCTCGAACCGCAGGGTCAGGTCGAGGTGGTTCTCGGCCATCCACTCGCGCAGGTCGGCGCTGCACAGGTGCTCGGCCTGAGCGCCGAAGGCGTCATCAAGGTCGAACGAGTCGATGGAGAGCTGGTTGGGCACCACGACATAGGCGTCGTCAGGCACGCGCCGAGCAATCCAGTGGTGGCCGCCCACCGTCTCAAGCCACCAGATCTCGTCCACGTCCTGGAAGGCAATGCCGTTCATCTCATAGGTGCCGTAGCGCTCGAGCAGGCCTCCCAGGCGCAGCACGCCCTCGCGGGCCGAGCGGATGTAGGGCAGCACGAGCGTGAGCATGTCCTCCTCGCCGATGCCGCCGGGCACCTCGGGGTTTGCGCCCTGGGCGGGCTGGAGGCGCACGAGCGGGTCGGCCCCGAGCACGCGCTCGTTGGTGGTGAGCGTCTCGGTCTCGCTCATGGAGACGTTGGCCTCGTTGACGCCCGCCTCGCCCCAGATACCCTCTTTGAGGTCGGCGTTGGGCACGCTGGAATAGCGCATGGGCTCCTCAGGCAGGTCGATCTCGAGATGCGAGATGACGCAACGGTAACGGCGCGGCTGCTCGGAGGGACTCACGATGTTGTAGCGCTTCGCGGTGAACTGGCCACCGGGTGCGTCCTCGTTGCGCGCGACAATGGTGGAGCCGTCGTAGCTGGCATTCTTGCCTACAAGCAAGGTGGTACAGGGCATGGTTTTGCTCCTTATACATGGAGGGGGCACGGGATGTCTCCCATGCCCCCGGCGAATAGGACTGCTATTTCTTCGGCGTCTTCGGCGCGGCATGCTTGCCGATAGGCTCGTCGTCCTCGGCGGCATGGCGGCGTTTGGCCATGATGAAGGCGACGGCCGCGACGAGGGCGGCCCCCAGCCCGGCGAGCGTCGCGATGATCCAGGCAGGCAGGCCCGATTGCTGCTTGTCGTCTGAAGGCGCGCTGGTAGACGAGGTCGTCTTGCTCGGCGCAGACGACGTTGTGCCGGTCGAGGCGACAGGGGCGGAGGAGCCCGCAGCGCCCGACGTTCCAGCAGAGGAGGTCGAGCCAGAGGGCACCTGGGCAGCGGAGCCGGCGGAGGCAGAGGCAGATGGCTTTTCGGCGGCGGATCCGGAGGACGGCGTCGCCGAGTCATCGGAAGCCGCGTCGGCATCGTCGGTGTCTTGGGCAGCGGTGTCCTTGGCGGGAGCGTCCTCCTGGGAGCCGGCGGCGTCCTCGGCAGCGACGGAAGATGCCCCGTCCTTGTCAGACGCTGCCTCAGCTGCCGGTTCATCGGCGGGGGGCTCTTCCTCCTTCACATGCACGGTAACCTCGACGCCTTGCTGGGCGGCCTGCACCTCGCCGGAGACGTCGACGTCGGTACCCGCCTCGAACTCGGAAGCCTTAGGCATGTCCCACGTCACAGCCTCCTGCGTGACCTCGCCGTTCGACCAGGTCACCTGGGCTGTGTCGGGGAGTTGAGGCAACTGGCCAGGCTCGACCTCAAGGGCGGCCCCGTCATCCGAGGCGGCAAGCTCGACGGCCGTCGCCTCAGGTTGCTTGACTTCGACCGTGGCGGTCACAGAATCGGCGACACCGGCGACCGTTCCTTGCACAGAAACCGTCCCTACCTGCGACGTGTCAACGTCTTCCCAGGTCACAGGCTCGTCGGTCACATCGCCGTTCGACCAGGTGACGCCCACCGTCGCAGGAAGCTGGGGAGTCTCGCCCGTCCATACAGGCTCGATGGCGGGCACCTGCACCTCAGTGACCGTCGCGGGGGACACCTCGATCGCAGCGCTCACAGACTGGCCGGTGGATCCCACCGTGCCCGCAAGTTCCACCGTGCCGCCGTCACGGCCTGAGAGCACGGCCGCTTGGTCGTCGGTGAGGTCGGCCCACTGCACCGGCTCGTCAGTCACAGAGCCGTCCGACCAGGTGACAGGCACGGTTTGGGGAAGCGCGGCAATCGCATCGGAGACCGCCGCGCCCGCAGGCACGCTTGCCTCGATAGGCTGGGCGTCGTTGATGGAGATGGGTTCGGGCTGCTTCACCTCATAAGATGCGACGACTGCGTCCGAGAGGCCCTCGGCCGTGCCTTGGACGCTGCATGGGCCGGCCTGCGTCGTGTCGGGCACGCCCCACGTAACGGGTTCCTCGGTCACGTCGCCGTTCGACCAGGTGACAGACGCGGTCTGGGGAAGCTCGACCGTACCCCCCACCCACACGTCGCCCTCAACGGGGGCGACCTCGGCCGAAACGGGCGTCGCGGGGGCCACTGTCAGCTCGGCATTCACCGTCAGGCCCGTGTCACCCACCGTTCCCACAAGCTGGATTGTGCCGCCCTCGCGCGAGACAAGCGTCGCAAGCTGCTCGTCGGTGAGATCGGGCCAAGCAACCGGCTCATCGGTCGCGGAGCCGTCCGACCAGGTGACAGACGCGGTCTGGGGAAGCGCCGCAAGGGCGTCTTGCGCAGACGTGCCGCTCGGCACGCCCGCAGTCTCCCGCCCAAGGCTCACGCTCTCGGCCTCCAGCGCCTTGACCTCGACGGTCGCCTCAACGGGATCGGCCAGGCACGCCACCGTACCTTGGGCAACAACGGTACCAGGCTGCGAGGTGTCGACGTCACCCCAGACGACGGGCTCGTCGGTCACATCCTGGTTAGACCACGTGACGGAGACGGTCTCGGGGAAACTGGGAGCGTAGCCCACCCAAACCTCCCGGGAGGGAACCTCCACAGCAGACACCGCAAAGGCGGGGTCGACCGTTACCTGCATAGTCGCCTGCTCGCCCGTATCGCCGACGGTGCCGTACAGCGTGAAGGAGCCGCCCTCGCGGGCAGACAGCACCGCCTCTTGCTCGGGCGTGAGGTCGTCCCAAGCGACGGGCTCCTCAGTCACGCTGCCGTCGGACCACGTGACGAATGCCGTGTCGCCCTTCAGGGCGTCGGCAAGAGCCGCGATTCCCATCTCACTTGGCATGCTCTGAGTGGCATATTGATAATCCTGCCCTTGCACCTCGGCGACCTCAAGCGCCTTCACCGTGACCTGCGCCACAACAGGCGCGGCAAGCCCGGCAACCTCGCCCGAGACCTCGAACTCGCCAGGCTGCGAGGCGTCAAGCGCGTCCCAGCCCACAGCTTCGTCGGTCACATCGCCGTTCGACCACGTAACGGCCACCGTATCGGGAAGCACGGGCGTGCCCCCCACCCAGATCTCCTGGACGGCGGGGGCCTCGGCGGAAACCGGCGTCGCAGGGCCCACGGTCACGATGGCGCTCACGGCCTCGCCGGTGGCCTCCACGGTACCCGCGACCTCAAACTCGCCGCCCTCGCGGCTTGCGACCACCGCAAGCTGCTCGTCGGTGAGCGCGCCCCACGTCACAGGCTCCTCGGTCGTCGCGCCGCCTGACCAGACGACGGTCGCCGTCTGGGGCAGCTCGGGCGTGCCGCCCGAGGCCACATCCACGTCGAACGACGCGCCCGGGTCGACCTCTTCGGGCACGGCGACGACGTTCACCTCTGCGCTGGCCACGACCTGCGTGCCGGTGACGACCTGCAGCGTCGCCGCACCGGATGCAAAGCCGTCTTCAGCCTGGAGCACACCGTCGACGACATGGCCCACCACCGCGCCGTCTTGCACCACCTGCACGTCGGCCTGGGCAAGCAGCTCCGTGGAGTCGATGGCCACGCCGTCCTCGCGGCCCACCGCGTTGCCCGCAAGCGTCGTGGTGGCGTTCAGGCCCAGCTCCACGGGCTGGCCGGCCGTCAGGGTGTCGGGAGCCACAAGCTGCAGGCTCAGGTTGTCGCGCCGCACGTTGACACCCTGGTAGATGGCACCGCCCGTTGTGGGCGCATACGTCGCGTCGCCGTCGGTCTCAGGGGCGTCGTCGCCAAAGACGCAGACGATGTAGACCTCCTGGTTCGAGAGCATAACGGCGGCCATGCCCACGGCCTTGGCGTCGTTTGAGACGGCGTTGGCATACTCGCCCGTGAGGTAGTACACGTTGCTCGTGGGGCCGTACCAATAGGCGTCGGACTCCACATACCAGGCGTCAAGCGCGCCCTGCACGCTCGTGAGGTTTGAGACGTTGACGCCCGTGATGTGGGTCTTTGAGAAGAACGTGTTGCCCTCCCCCGCCACGACGCTGCCCGAACCGTCCAGGCGTTCAAGCGCGCTCGCGTCTCCCCCGCCCAAGGCGAGCTCGACGGCCAGCTCCTGCGCGGCAAACGCAAGCGAGTCGCTCCACACGAGGGGCTCGCCCGTGATGGCGTTGCCCTCGGCATCGTGCGCGCCCTTTTGGGCGGCCTGCGCGCGCCAGGCGTTCATCTGGCGGATGGTGATGTCGGTGTCCACCATCATGGAGGCGCCCCACACCCACAGCGTCACGCAATCGTCGGTGGGCGCGCACTCCGGATCGACCTTCTCGGCGGCGGGCAGTACCTCGCCCTCGGCCGCTCCATGGCGCTTCTCAGGAGCGCCCACCGGGTCCATGCCGGGGCGGGGGTTCTCGCCGCTGTCGTCGGGCAAAGCGGGCGGCTCGCCGCTCATCGCGTCGCGCAGGGCGGAGATGTCGGAGGCGTTGGACACCGGCGTGCCGGTCTGCGTCTCGTCGGCGGCGCCCTGCGACCCGGCAGCCTGGGTGCCCGCGTCTTGCGACGACTCGGCCTCGCCCGAGCTCGCTGCGGCAACCTGCTCCGTCGAGGCAGTGTCGGCCAGGGCGGGGGCCGTGCACGCCAGGGCACCCGCCGTGAGCAAGGTGGCCCCCGCCACGGCAACCCTGCGGGCAAGCCAGCTGTTCTCTTCGCTCATATCCTTTGGCAACCTTTCTCGCTCACGCGCAGATCCCCTGAAGGCAGGCGTCCGCGCGGCGAACATAGATGCCGCTAGTGTACTCCCCGCAGCCGAGAAAAACCGCAGGAAACGCCTTATGCTTTGCAGGGCATGCCATGGATGCGGCCGTCACAGCGCATCCCAACCGGTGCCATCGAGCGATTTGCTGCGCCGCGCCTGTTTTCTTCTGCGGGCAAATCCGCTACCATGCGCCTTAGCCGACTCCCGGCAGGGAACTGAGGGAGAGAAAACAAGGAGAGTAACCACATATGGGCACCATTCACGCCGTTTGCACCAGCGACCGCAAGGGCATCCAGAAAACCCCGCAGGCCAGCGTGGAGCTCAAGGAGGATTGGGGCATCGAGGGCGACGCGCATGCCGGCAAGTGGCACCGCCAGGTGAGCCTGCTGGGCTTTGAGGCCATCGAGGATTTCAAGGACCGCGGGGCCGACGTCACCGACGGTGCCTTCGGCGAGAACCTCATCGTCGAGGGCTTCGACCTCAAGCACCTGCCGCTCGGCACGCGCTTCACCACCTCGGACGGCGTTGAGCTCGAGCTCACGCAGATCGGCAAAGAGTGCCACACGCACTGTGCCATCTACTACTCCATGGGCGAGTGCATCATGCCCCACGAGGGCGTGTTCGTGCGCGTGATCAAGGGCGGCGCCGTGCATCCCGGCGACACGATCGAGATCACCCGCAACCCCACCCCCGAGCAGACCGCCGAGGTGGAGAAGTACGCCGCCGCCTGCGTGGCCGCCCAGAAGGGCGCGCCGTTCGTGGGGTAAGCTTTCCTCCGTTTGCTGTCCTCGTACCGAATGCTGCGAAAACCCGGGCCAAGGGCGCATAGACCGCGCTTTTGGCCCTTTTCTTGCATTCACTGCGGAGGCAAACTCCGGAAAGGCCTTTGGGGAACCAAAAACACATCCAGGGAAACCCTTGCGGCTGGGAATTGCGTTCCCGCTGCAGGGGTTTCCCTGTTTCAATGGAATCCATTTCAATATGACTTGATAGATTCCAGTATACTGGAATCCTTCTATTGAACTTCTAGTCGTTTCCATTGCAATAGAAACTATTCCACCGTGCTCCTCAAAGACATCGTCCAGCGAGTCGGGGTGCGCGACCCGGATTTGCTCACCAGGGTGCTGGGCTACGTCATCGAGCAAGTCGGACACACGTTCTCGGCCGCGAACATAGCGGCATATCTCAAGTCTGAGCGGCGCAAGGTGTCGGTTGAGACGGTCTACGGGTATCTTCGCGCCGCCGAAGCGGCCTGCCTGATTTACCACATCAAACGCGAGGACTCCATCGGCAAGCAGGCGCTGCGATTCAACGAGAAGTTCTATCTTGTTGACCAGGGAATCCGCCAGGCTTTGGGATATGCCAACACCAACGCCATAGACCAGGTGCTCGAGAGCATCGTGTGCATGGAGCTGTTGCGTCGTGGCTATGAGGTGCGCGTCGGCAAGGCCGGCGACAAGGAGATTGACTTCGTGGCGGTCAAGGGGGAAGAGAGGGCCTATTTCCAGGTGACCTATCTCCTGGCATCGCCTCAAACGGAAGAGCGCGAGTTCTCCGCCCTTGAGGCCATCCCCGACAATTACCCCAAAACCGTGCTGTCTCTCGACGAATTCCCCCGCAGCCGCAACGGCATTCGCGGCGCTAACCTTATCGACTGGCTCTTGGAACCGATTCAGTGAGGGGAGGGTGGGCATCCGAGAGGAGCCTCGCCCTCGCCTCGGCTAAAGGAACGACCCTCCCCGCCTCGGCCTCTTCCAGTCGCCCCTTTATAAAGTCAGCGAGTTGTCCGTCATCCATCTGGTCGAAGTCCACCACCCGTTTCATGGGTTATCTCCATCCCATTGCGACATATCAAACATTTCCCGCAGATGCCAACGGTCCATGCGCGGGCGACGCCTCCAAAAAGGAGGCAACGCTTATGTTACAGACTCTGCATCACAACATAATCGAGATTCTGGGCGTGCTCGCCACGGGGGAACGTCTCGGCAGGTCAGCTCGTTTATAGTTCGGGGATTTGGGCGTCTTCACGTTTGGCATGGTATCTGCCGAGCAGGAAGGCAGCGAGGGCAAGCGAAGCGGCACCGACAGCCATCACTGGCGTCGGGTTGGAGGTGGGGTCTCCGGTGCGGGCAACGTTGGAACCCGCAGGGGCATTGCCCGATGCGGGAGACTGCCCTTGCGAGGCGTCGTCGCCGTTTTGGTCGGGCATAGGGGCCTCAACCTGCTCGTACTGGGCGACGAGCGTCATGTGGTCTTCCACGGGATTGGAGAAGTCCCACAGCTCGCCCGTGGCCTCGTTCAGCCAGCCAAGGAAGGTATAGCCGGGCTTATCCGCCAAGGCGGGAGCCTCCAGGATGGTGCCGACGGGGACTTCCTGGGCGGTCTGCGCATCCCCGTCGATGAAGATGACCTTGGCGGGAACGGAGTAGCGCACCGTGGTGGACTGAGTTTCGGCAGGCAGCTCGGTATCAGCCTGAGAAGCCATGGCAACCGGGCCCGGAAGGACGGCTATGAGCAGCATGGCAACAATTGAACAAGCGGCTGGCTTCTTCATAAGGTATGCCCATTATCCTTCTTGAGGCGAAACATCCGCATCGAATCCCATACCTGTCTCTTCAGCCACGATGTCCATCAACGCCTCGCCCGCCTCCTCAGCCCGGCCTACTGAAGACGCATCCTCTTCCCCGCTAAGAACCGAACTCTCCGCAGAGTCACCCATTTGCGAATCGCCTGGCAGGCATTCACCATCTGCCCCGTCAGATTCAGTATCGTCAGACACCGAATCGTCATCCTGCGAACCAAAATCGTCTCCCGGTTGATCGGGTGCCGCATCACTATCACCCGCCAACTCAGAGTCCTCGGACGAATCTGTGGCAAAGGCGCCATCGGTTGCCCCGGACTCGGCGTCCGTCGCTTCCTCCCATTGGGCATAGAGAACGATGGTTGAACCGCTCACGTCGGATAAGGCAGGAACGTTCGCCCCGTCCGCATAAAGTGCTCCGGTGCCATCGGCCGAAGTGTTCCAACCCTTGAATGTGTAGCCCTCCTTTGTAAAAGCGTTAAGTGGAAGTGTCGTCCCTTCGCCAAGAGCGACAGTCACAGTATTCATTGTTCCCGTCGAACTCGAGCCCCCATCAAAGGCGATAGCGTAGGTAATTGGGGCCCACACGGCATACAGAGTCATAACGCCCCCGGTCACCCCGGCCAGCTGTAAATATTTTGCGTTGTCGTCATACACCTTGGGCCCGTTCGGCTCGGTAGCCCACCCGCTGAATCGATACCCCTCCCTTGCAAATTTGTTTTTAGGGATGGTCGTCGTCCCCCCGGTCATGTACGTCCGATCTGGCATGCTACCGGTTGCATTATCCGCGTTTGCATCAAATTGGACGGTATACAGATATGGTTGCCAGGAGGCTATGAAGGTTCTATCTCCTCTTGTGCGCCCGCTCAGCACAGTTTCCAGGTTTTCGGAGCCATTGAGCTTATCCTTAATCGAATCCGTGTTGATACCAAAAGCCCGAGGCGTTAGCCTGGCAATAACGAGGTCATCCATGATGGAGTCGTCTTGTGTGGCCTTTGTCGCGACATAGGAGATGTAGTAGCTCTGCCCCTGTTCAAGATAGACGTCGAAACAGACGGACGAGTCCGCCTTGGTGCCATTTATCTTGACTCGAATCTGGTATGTGTTCGAGGGGAAAGGATTCGTGAACGCCTTCTTTACCGTCGCGCCGCCTGTGACGACATTGACAAAAGAAAGCGAGGCGAGAGAACCCTCGTATACGTAGTCACCGTTTTCGGGAAGCCAGAGCTGCACTTCAAAGGCATTGACCTCATTGTCACTATACTTTGTGGTGTTTCTGGTAAAAGTAAGGCGATAGGCCCCCGAATCCTTCCGATCGCAAATCGTACAAGTAGCGTCACGCGGTCTATCCAACATTTGTGCAAGGGAGATATCGCCGCTGACATCGTACCATCCCCCGAAGCTATACCTTGCTTGAGTGGCCTCCCCAAACACGGCGCCATCCAACACGTTGTAGGTTGCAGGGCTCGCCCCAGACCCCTCGTTCAGATAGGTGATGCTGTATTCCGTGGCCTTATAGAGGTACGTGAAATCCATCACGCCGGCTGTCTGAGTGAACTCGCTGCCCATATCGTAGATGGCGTCGCCCCGTCTCACCTGTGCAGGAATGGAATTGATACCAGCTGGAACAGCTCCCCAAGCCTTGTCCGCGTCCATCACGAAGGACGAGCCGTACTGCTGGTCAAAAGTAGACGTTCCCAAAGTGCATAACACAGCACCGTCACCATCGACCAGCACATGGTAAATAGTGTTGGTATACGTTA
The DNA here is from genome assembly GCA_934662525.1 of uncultured Coriobacteriales bacterium. Lineage (GTDB taxonomy): Bacteria > Actinomycetota > Coriobacteriia > Coriobacteriales > UMGS124 > UMGS124. The sequence continues at coordinate 12,548 of CAKUKJ010000003.1, forward strand.
CGGCCGACCAGTGGGCATAGACGACCGAGACGCTACCGTCCACGACAGTGTCGGCAGTTATCTGGGTACCGCCGTCCTGTTGCGTATACCAACCGAGGAAGGTGTAGCCGGTCCTGGTTGGGTCTGGCAGCTCGCCAAAGACGGATCCGTAGGTCAGCTCCCTCGTCGCCGAGACGCCTTCGGGCAGTGTGCCCTCGTTCACATTAAACGTCAGAGAATAGCGCACGTCGAACTTAAACGTCACTAGGTCAGTATAGGTGCCCGAATAGGCTGCATCCTGGGTGACCTGGGCACGCAGCGGTTGCTCGAAGTCTTTCCTGTCATCCCCAGCAACTACCGAGAAGTCGCCGCCCTCCAGCGAGTAAGGGAGTTCAACGCCATCGGCGGTTTTCAGGCTCTCGGCACGGGAGGTGGCAACAGACAAGGTGCGGCCGGCATCAACTGAGCCGACAATCTGCATGTCCTGCCCCACCTCCATCTCGGCGGGAACGGTCACCTGGTAGGCGCCTGTCACCTCGGCCGTCCAGTCGCCGGCAATGGCAGGCGCAGGAATCGCGCAGGCAGCGCAAAGGAAAGCCAAGGGCGCAAGCGCCTTGACCGCCATTGCCTTTCCTTTGAGCGTCATGTGAGGCCTCCTGAAAAGATGAGAATCGAATGCGAAGGCCGGGCAGGCATGCCTGCCCGGCCTTCGGTGCAGCCATAAGTCCGCTACTTTCCAACCGCAGCGGTGTAGGTAATCGTGCCCTCATACTTACCGGCAACCTCGGCAGTGCCGGTACCGGTCTTCAATGTGAAGATGAGATCTTGATCACCCGTGTTGGTACCGGCAGCAACCGAAAGCACTTCGCCGCCAGACGCAATCGCGGTCTTTGCCGTGTCGTTTTTAGTAACCGTATAGGTCAAAGTCGTCTCGCCATTTTTAATCTCAAACGCGCCACCCGTGCCTGCCATAGTAATCCTGAGCGTCTCACCATCAGGAATAATATTCTTGGTCACCTGCACCTTCTGGGTATCACCCGTGTCGGCGTCGGCCGTGACAGACGATGTCTGATTGACACCCTTATCCTTCGCGAAATCAATCACGCTCGGCACCGACCACTCGTAGCCAGCCGTAACCTCGTATTTGACGGTAGTCGTATCAGTCGTCTTCACATTCTCAGCCATCGCAGCGGGGACCATGGCGGCGGCGAGGGCCACGACGGCCACGCCTGCGAGAATCGCGTTGTTCTTCTTCATGAGCAGCTTTGGCAACGGAAACCGGCCGCGCAGGCGACCTGAGGATTTGCCGGCTCCTTCCCTGGTAGAAGTTTGGTTTCCCTTTCGTCCTCTATATAGGCAACACCCTTGCGGCCTAAGCCGCTGTGAGCGTGATCCTAACGACCCCTTGGTTTGTCTTGGTGACGCCGTCAGAGCGATAGGGCTGGCACACCACGTAGGCGTCGTAGGCGCCCGGCTCCAGAGCGCGGGTCATCTCCATCTGCTGGATATAGTTGCCCGGCTCCACAAGGCCCGACTGGTAGAGCAGCTCATCGCCGTCAGCAAGGTAGAGCCCAAACGTCATGTAATAGAACTCCTGCTCGCAGGCGATGGAAAGCTCGACCTCATCGCCCGTGGAGGTGCGCACCACGACGGTCTTGGCACCCTCGAAGGGGGCGATGGCCTCCAGCGTGCAGGCGCCCGCATCGTCGGTCGCCACGGCGAAGCAGTCCGTATCGAAGGAGGAGACATCGGCAACGTCGCCATCGATGCCTGCAAGCTTGAGGTAGTGGTTGAGCTCGACGGACACTCCGCTGTCCACCACCAGGCGCTCAAGCTCGGTGTCGCCCACACTCACGACGTCCTCGTACCAGAGGTTCTCCGCCGGGTTGTGGAACTCGAAGCCCTGGGTGACGTCCGTTGTGTTGGCAGGGATGGTGAAGCCGCCCCAGCCGGGCAGCGTCACGTTCTTGCTGCGGTCCACCGGAGTCTCGGGCTTCACATAGGCACCCTGACCCGACTCAAGCTGGAGGGGCTGGCCCGCAGACGCGCTCGCATCATCGGCAGACTGCGAAGCGTCCTGCTTATGGATGTTTGAGAAAATGAACGCCAGGCATACGGCAAGCGCCAGGGCCACAAGCACCAGGGCCACAACGAGCAGCCTTGTGCCCTTATCCCTCTCGCGCACATTCGCGCTATGTGCGCCCACCGGTTTCGCCACGTACCCTCGCCTCTCGCCTGTTTGGCACACCACCGTTTCCGGTTTGGTTCACCAACCAGCTCGAACGGCGCTGCACAACCTGAAAAAGTAGACAAAGAGTACCCCCCCCCCCCGATGCCCTATGTCAACAAAATGGCAGGGTTTGTCCTCTTTTCGCCATATATGGCGTTCTGTGGCGACTCGACACAGCAGGGCTCTGCAACTCATCGCTTAACTTCGCACATAACTTAACACCAACTTCGCACCGTGTTAAGTTACGTGCGAAGTAAGTGTTAAGTTGCGTGGTAAGTTGGCTATTCGCTCCTTTTGAGGCGGTATCGCTGTTTCGGGCTGCGGGCAGGCTCCATCGGTTCAACAACGCCCAGGGCGACTAGCGACTTGATATGCGATGTGATTGCGCTCCTCGACAATCCAGACGCCTCGGCGAGCTCCTTGGTAGATGCGGACATCCTCTCACTTAGGGCGTTCTTGATTGCCTCGTCAATAGACTCGGGCCGGCCGACGCCTGTTTCGCTTGAGTCAAGACGGCGCTTTTCAAATGTGAGACAAAACGACGTCAAGGAATCCCTGGGCTGTGGAGGGAGCATCATGGCCTTCTTGAGCTGCTCCTCTATCTCCTGATAACCCGTTCCTCGATTCTCAACCACATAGCCGCCGTCTGGATAAGGCGTCGTCTCCAGGATGTTCGAAAGGTATTGGTTGCGCGTTGACGACATTCCGGACTCGCCCAACGTCTCAACCGTCACGTCACCATAGAGCCCGCCGGGATTGAGAATCTCAAGACGGTCGGCATACATGTTGACCTGCACTTGGGATCCACGCGCATCAGGAGAGTAATCGCGGTGCATAAGCGCGTTTGCCACCGCCTCGCGCACCGCAGTGCGCGGGTAATCGGGAACGTCTTGCCTGAAAGTACCCCTGATGACAGCACCGGTGCGCATGTTCCGCGTTACTGCGGCCAAAACGTCGTCAACCATCATCGGTATGGGGCCAATGATGGTCTGGGAGTCAAGAAACCTACGGCGTTCATCCACTCTCTCCGCCTTCGTTGTGCCTGGAAAAGACGTGAACGTCACGTTGAGCCGAGGAAAGAATTTCTGAGGAAACGCCCCCAAGGCCATCACCCCGGCCAGAGTAGGGCACAACGCACCGTCCGGCGAGCGACGCACGACATGCAGATCGAGCATGATGTCTTCATCGCTGCGCCCTCCGAGAATGCGAGGATGAAGCTCCCTTTGACGGGCGAGGAAGCCGTTGAGAAGTGCGGCGTCGAGGTCATCCACCGATGCCTCGGGCACAGGCTCGTCATCGTGAAGCGGTTGCCCATGGTTCTCAAGCAACCGGTCGACCTCATACGGGGTCAGCCGCCGGTCGCCGTCGCCCGTGCGGATAAACGATCCACCGTAGCGGTTCTTCGAGGTCACATAGCATGGCTTGTCTTTCGGGTGCATCTCGGGCACCTCGGCGCATACAAGCCGCGCGCCCTCAAAAGGAAGGATTGCGATATCAGGACGCACGACAGGGGTCAGCTTCTCGCACGCGGCCCCAAACGCGTCGCTCATGCGCGCGGCATTGAAATCGGGGACGGGCGTAAAGCCGTTCTTTTCGGACAAGCCGAGAATGACATGCCCACCTGAACCGTTTGAAAAGGCTGACAAAGTGTCCGCCATCGTTGACGGCAGCTCGCCCTTAGCCTCTTTGACCTCGCATGATTGCGTATCGCGGCCAATCTGGCGCATGACAGCAACGGTCTCGTTGAGCCAAGCCCGATCCATCGCCACCGCTCCATCCTCCCGTCATAGACCTTTCGCTTGCCGACAGCTTACCACATAACTTAATACCAACTTCGCACCGTGTTAAGTTAAGTGCGAAGTAAGTGTTAAGTTGCGTGGTAAGTTGGTGCGAAGTTGGTTCGGATACTTCTTAAGCTCCCAGCCTGTCGAGGGGAACGACTTGCACGCCGTCGGGGCGAGTATAGCCAAAGCCCCCAACGCCCACTATGACCGCCTTCACCGCAGGGGGACGTTCCCCCCGCTCAACCATCTTGCGCTCCAGAGAACAGAGCGAGGCCGCAGCAGCGTCTTCCTGGTTTGCCCCAAGCTTTATCTCAAACGCGCCCCAAGCGCCGCCTGGAGCGGAGACGATCGAATCGACTTCGAGGCCGGAGTCGTCCCTGTAATGCATGACCTGCGCGCCCATGGCCCGGGCGTACACGTCCAAATCATGGATTGCCAGCGACTCGAACAAGAATCCCATCGTCCTCAAATCGTTGACGAGAGACTCCGGCGTCGCACCGAGCGCAGCGGCGGCCAAGGACGGATCGGCAAGATGGCGTTTCGCGGCGGCGCGAATTTTGACCGGAGAACGCAGCGAGGGGCTCCACGCAGGCACGTCGTTGATGAAAAACACCCTCTTGAGCGCATCGAGATAATCGCGCAGTGTGGAGTCCGCAATCTCGCCACCCATATCGGCAAGCAAGACCTTGTTGGTCGCCAGGGTCGACTCGTTACGCGCAAGCGAGGCAATGACGCGAACCACCTTGTTTGAGTCGCGACGGACTCCATCGACGCGAGACAGGTCGGACGTGGCGACCGCATCTATATATGATGATGCCGTGAGCATCGCCTGGCGCGTCGTTAAGACAGTGGCCGCAGGCCAACCGCCCCGGCAAATCACCTCCGCATAATCGGGCAATCCGACCGATGACGGAGCAGAAGAATACCGCTCCCCCCGTATAAGGCCTGCCAGCGAAATCTCACCCGTGGACTTGCCGAGCTCGACCATCGTGAAGGTAGACATGCGCACGCGGCCGATGCGCCCGGCACCGCTGTGGACAGGCGCGTCAATTGACGCGATCGCCTTGCCATGCGGCCGAGGAACCGACGAGCCCGTAAGAATGAACTGCCCGGCAGCCCCCGATGCCTCGTCGCACGCGTAACGCACGGCATCCCATAGCATGGGCACCTCTTGCCACTCGTCTATCAGGCGCGGACGGCCACCGCGAAGCGCGCCGGCAGGGTCGGTCTGGGCAAAACGGCGGTTTTGAAACTGCCCGGCAGGGTCGAGAATGCGCAGCTGCGAAGAGGCCATCCTCGCCGCCGACGTCGTCTTGCCGCACCACTTGGGCCCCTCGACGACCACAGCGCCGAACGTCCCAAGTGCCTCTTCAAGCATCGCGTCGCTCAACCGGGTCACATAGCGCTCTTTCGGCATCCTTGCACCTCCAAGGTTTGGTCATGCTGTCAGTATGCCCGCCCGCCGCATCAAACGCGCCCTGTTTCAGAAATTCCGCCGACAAATCATTGGAAAATCCGCCGACGTTTCATTTGAAAATCCGCCGACAAATCATTGGAAAATCCGCCGATGCGTCGGCGGATTTTCTTGCGCGGCTAGAGCTTCCAGGCGGCGATGCCCTTGTAGGTGATGTCCTTCACGCTGAGGAAGCTCTTGAGCCCCAACGCCACGTCGTCGTCGACCTCCAGGCCACGGGCCAGGAAAAGCTCGCCCACGGGGGCGTCCACGATGCGCCAGGCACCCTGCGCGCGCAGCTTCTCCGCCTCGGCCGGCTTGGCGAAACGCGAATACAGCTCGGACGAGTCGGCGCAGCAGCCTATGGCCGACACCTCCTGGAACACGACGGCGCAGTAGCCCTTGGCCGTCATGTAGTCGATGAGTCGCTGGTCATAGGTGACGTTCACGTGTGCCTCCGGTTACGAATCGCATGCCATCACATCATAGGCGATGTCGGGCGGTATCGTGGCATGGCTCGCCGCAAGTCTGCATCCGGCCCGGATGGCACAGCGAACGAGCCCACAGGCGCCCGCGCCGGGCGCACCCGACACCTGCGGCGCGTCATCGAAAGGGTTCTCGGCATGGGTATGCCCCAGTTCATACGCGCGCACTACGAGAAAGTCGTCTGCGTATGCTGCTTCCTCTTCCTCTTCGTCAACATGGGCTTTGCAAGCACGTCGTTCGGCGTGTACCAGCCCTACATCGTGGAGGTGGTGGGCAACACGGCGGGCTCGGTCGTGCTCGCATGCCGCACGCTGGCCTCGCTCGTATGCATGCTCTTCGTCAACCGCTATTACTCTCATCTCGACTGCCGGCGCGGCGTTTTCGTGGCCACGCTGCTCACTGCGGCGGGGTTCGCCATCTACTCGCAGGCGAAAAGCGTCGCGCTCTTCTGCCTGGGGGCGGTCTTCACCGGCGCTGGGTATGGCCTGGGCGGCATGGTGTGCATGACGACGCTTGTGGGACGCTGGTTTCACGACCACATGGGCACGGCGGTGGGAATCGCCTCTGCGGGCAGCGGCATGGCCCCGCTCATCGTCTCCCCTGCGGCCGCCCGCATCATCCAGGCAAGTTCGCTGTCCACGGCGTTTCTCTGCGAGGCGGCGTTGGCCGCGCTTGTCGGCGGCGCGGTGTTCGCCCTATTGCGCAACCGTCCGCAAGACATGGGCTTGGAGCCCTTCTCCCTGCCCGAGCGGCCCGAGCACGGAGGGCCCCACAAGCCCGGCCACACCCACGCCGTGCAGGCGGCGGACGAAGGCGGCGTCGATCTGCCGCGTGGGGCCTTCGCCGCCATGATGGTGGCCATGACGTTTTTGGGCGTGCTCTCGGTGGATGGGTTCAACTACCTGTCCATCCTGCTTACGTCCAACGGCGTGGACCGCATGCAGGCAGCTTCCGTCATCGCCGTGGCGGGCGGGTGCCTCACGGCGTCGAAGGCCATCTCGGGCAAGGTGTTCGACATCGTGGGCGTGTTCAAGGGGTCGGTCGTCTTCTTCTGCATCTTCATCGCCGGCTGCTCCATGTGCTGCCTGATGGGCACGGGCAGCCTTGCCGTCGCATGGGCGGCGGCGGTGCTCTTCGGCCTGGGACTTTCGCTGGGCACTGTGGGCATCTCCGTGTGGTCGCTCAAGCTCTCCACCCCGCTGCGTCGCGCCCGCGTCATCAAGAACTTCCAGGTTGCCTACTCGCTGGGCGGCTTTGCGTTCAACATCGTGCCCGGCACCCTGGCCGACCTCTGCGGCTCCTATGTGCCCAGCTACATCATCATGCTGGGCCTGTTGCTCGTGTGCGCGGCCATCACCCTCACAACGTACCGGCGCTACGCAGCGAGGTAAGGCGCAGACAGGGCCGCAGCGTCTCCCGCGCCCATTCACAACAGCCATCAAAAAGGGGTCTGGCCACCGTTGAGCAGCCAAACCCCCTCGTTTCGATAATGGCGACCCGCGTCTCTTGTCGGCCTTACGCCCTGCTCGGCAGCAGCGCCGTAGCCTCCGCCAGCACATGGCCGCGACAGGCGGCAACCAGCTGGTTGGCCCAGAAGGGGGCAGGCAGGTTGGGCTCGCAGTCGAGCGCGACCACATGCATGGTGTAGACGTGGTCGGCGTCGGGAGGGCAGGGGCCCTCGTAGCCCACGCCGAACTCGGGATTGCGCTTGGCGGCGCTGTTGTACCCCTGGACGAGGCCGGGCTGCCCCATGCGCGACGCGTCGTCGGCAAACAGAACCGTCTGCCGCCCCCCGACCCCCACCTGGTAGGCACACCAGTGCATCCAGGGGAAGCCGCACACGGGCGTGGAATCCCAGTCCATGAAGATCCAGGCCAGAGCGCGCGTGCCTGCGGGCACGTCGGTCACCTCGAAGGGGAACGACCTCAGGCACATGCCCGCACCTTGATCGGCCAGGGCGCTGTACTTGCCATATGCATCGGGCAAAAAGCCCTGCTCATCGAGCTTCACATGAACCTGCATAGCCCTCTACTCCTCTGCCTCGGCGAAGGTGCCGACCATCTGCTCGATAGCGTCCTCATACTTCTCGGCGCCGGCCTCGGTGCACCAGCAAATGACGACGCTGATGGAGTCGTCGGAGGGAATCGGGGTCACGACGACGGCGGCGTACATGGACTCGTCGGGATCTGCCACCTTGTAGGAGTTGAAGGCCGACACGATATCGCCCTGGCCGTCAATCGTGCCTTGCGCGATCAGCTCGACCGTGGAGTCGGGCGAGTCGCCCTCGGGCTCAAGGGCCGCGTAGAGCTCGGCGAAGTCGTCGCCGGTCATCTTGGAGGCACCTTCCATCACGTGGCCCACGGCCTTGATGAGGATGTCGCCGTCCTCGTCCATCCAGGCGTCTTCATCGTCCTCGTAGGGGGTCACGCCCTCAGGCAGGTCGAAGGTGAGGCCGCATGCGGAGGTCTGAAGGGAGTCGATGTCGAGTCCGTCGTCGTCTGCAAGCTTGAGGGAGTCGATGATGCCGGTCAGCTCGTCTTTCTCGGCATCCGTGGTCTCGTTTACGGAATAGCCAAGCTGCATGAAGGTGAAGCCGTCGTCCATGGGCATGTAGAGCTGCACGATGATGTAGGTGTCGTCCCCGTCGGGCACCACGAGGCCGTATGCCCAGCACGGCAGGTCGGAAGACGCGTCGGTCCCGAGGCTCTCCACCGTGGCGTCCTCGTAGTCCTCGACGGACACCTGGGAAAGCTGGCTGAAGTACTCGTCCCAGTCGGCATCCGTCTGGACGTCCACGTCGGCATCGCGCAGGTCGTACACAGAAACGGCAAGGTTGCCCGCCTCGTTGGTCATGCTGAGCACGCT
>CAKUKJ010000004.1 GCA_934662525.1 uncultured Coriobacteriales bacterium
GCATATACTTTATCGATGCTTATGGAGGGCTGTCCGAGTGGCCGAAGGAGCACGATTGGAAATCGTGTAGGCGGCAAAACCGTCTCTAGGGTTCAAATCCCTAGCCCTCCGCCAGAACTTTCTCGGGGCGTGGTCGTAAAGGTCGCGCCCCGTTTTCCATCCTTGGAGGGATGGCAGAGTGGTTGAATGCGGCGGTCTCGAAAACCGTTTAGCCGGTATCCCCGGCTACGAGGGTTCGAATCCCTCTCCCTCCGCCAGATAGACTTGTAAAAGGCGCCTGCACGGCGCCTTTTTTGTATGCAAGCAAGGGAACCTCATTCGGCTGCAATGCGACGAGAAAGAGAGCACAACCATGGATCAAGTGACCCTCCAGATTTCCGACAACGCCCAGCAGGCCCTTACCTTTGCCTTCAACGAGGCCCAGCAGCGCCTGAACACGATGGGCCAGTTCGACCCGTTCACCGTCACCGTCGTCGACGAGGGCATCGAGGTCAACGACCATCCCGCGTCCTCGCCTGAGGGCGTGCGCGAGAGCGTGAAGATGCTCGTGGCCCAAGACATGCCGGAGGCCTACGTGCTGTGCTATGACGGCGACGTGGACACCGACGACGGCACCCTCGACTGCATCGTGGCCGAAGTGGCCGATCGCGGAAACGCCGATGCGAGCGCCCTTGTCTTGCTGTACACCAAGGATGCCGACGGGTTCACCTTCGAGGCCGACTTCGTGTATGCTGGTCCCGTTCCGGCACTGTATCCGGCCGGCACAAAGCCGATTGTGAGCGGTCTTGTTGCCTTGCAGCGCGAAGAGGCTCTGGGTGCCGACGGCCAGTCTGTTGATTCCGACGCCGATATCGACGAGGCGGCGCAGGATGCCCAGCAGAGTGCTTCCATCGAGGAAAATGCACAGTAGTCCTTCAAAAGAGCCTTCTGTCAGATGAACCTTTTGCCCGAGCCTGGATGTCGTCCGCTCGGGCTTTTTTGTGGGCGTTGTTTATCTGCTTTTGCGGAGTGCGGCAAAGGTTGGAACGAAGAATGAGCATTCAAGCAGCTATATCCGGTGAATTTGGCCTATGTGACGTACGTCACGGCATGTGGGTGACGAGGCTTGCAGGAAATCACAAGTGGTATCTGCTACGTTGCCTGACACGGACGATTATGGGTGGCAAAAGTTATGGATATGCAGCGTAGAGGCTTAATCAAGCTAGACATCTTGTAATTGGCCGAAGTATCCTTAACCGCTGTCATTCCCTGCTTCGGACACAGCCTTCACGAGATCCGAAGCCACTTTAGCCCAGAGGAGGTGACACCATGAAGGCTTATGAACTGCTGTTCTTTGTGAACCCGTCTATTGATGACGAGGCTCGCGCCGGTGTGATGAAGAGGATCGACTCCACTATCGTTGAGAACGGTGGCGTCGTCGACTCCGTCGAGGATTGGGGCAAGCGCAAGCTCGCTTACACCATCGACAAGCTCACCGAGGGCGACTACACCCTGATCAACTTCCACATCGATCCCGCCTGCATCGCAGAGCTCGACCGCGTTCTCGGCATTATGGACGGCGTTGTCCGTTCCATGATCGTCCGTCGCGCAGAGGCTTAATGTGATTCGGGTCTGTCGTCGCAAGGCGGCATTCCCGGCGATGTAAGGAGTGTGGACGGTATGGCAAACATCAACAGGGTCATCATTTCTGGCAGGCTCACCCGCGATTCCGAGCTTAGGCAGACTGCCGGCGGCACGCCGGTCCTGGGTATGGGCGTGGCGGTCAACGACCGTCGTCGAAACGTCCAAACCGGCCAGTGGGAAGACTACACCAACTTCATCGATTGCACCATGTTCGGCGCTCGCGCCGAATCGCTTTCGCGCATCCTCACCAAGGGCATGCTCGTCTGCATCGAAGGTCGCCTTCGTTGGAGCCAGTGGGAGCGCGACGGCCAAAAGCGCAGCAAGATCGAGGTCATCGTCGATGAGCTTGAGCTGCCGAGCCGCGGCCAGGGTGCGCAGGACAGCGTCGCCTCTCAAGGCGGGTATGCCCCTGCTCCCCAGCAGTCGTACTCTTCTCCCTCGTATGCCCCTGCCCCGCAGCAGCAACAGCACTACTCTGCTCCTGCGGCCATGCCGCCCGCAGATCAGATCTACGACGAGGAGATTCCGTTCTAGGAGTCCCCAGCCCTTTTCACTTCGGATTTAGCGTAAAGGAGGTCAAGCCACCATGGCCAACGATTTTCAGCGTCAGCCTCGCAAGAAGTATTGCCAGCTTTGCAAGGACGAGGTCGAGTTCATCGACTACAAGGATGTGGCTCTTCTTCGCAAGTATATGACCGACCGCGGCAAGATTAAGCCCCGTCGCGTCACCGGTGCTTGCAGGCAGCATCAGCACGAGATGGCAGTCGCCATCAAGCGTGCCCGCGTCATGGCCCTCGTGCCCTACACCGTCACGGTTGTCAGCGGCAGCAGGGATCGTCGAGGCTAAAGAGGCACGCCATGGACGAGACGCAAGCTTCACCTACGACCCTCGTTAAGGTAGCAGGAAAGCAGCGCCGTCCCGCCCGACCCGCGCTCGAGTTCGCCTTATGCGTCATCGGCTCGCTCGGCTCGGTTGTTCTTCCTGGCATCTGCATCGCACTCATGGTCTTCGGGGCATGGTTGCTGGCGCGCAAGGAAGAGGGCCATGCCGTGCTCGCCGTCGCAGGTTGTCTTGGGCCGGGGATTGCCCTTTCCTTCGCGACGTGGGATTATGCATCGCTCGTCTTGCCCTGCGCCATCGCTGCCCTGGCAATCGCACTGCTTTTGCCCGGGCGCGTGAGCATCACGTCGGTCGTCGTCCTTGTGGCAGTGCTTACGGCATTGCTCATCGGGGCCGACGCATCGCTGCTGATGCTGCAGGGCGAGGATTTTGCGGCCTATGTCCAAGCGTTGCTTGATGAGCTGCGCGAAGTTATGACCGCATCTCTCACGACGGGAACGTCGTCGGTGTCCACATCGGCCGCCGTTGACTCTACCGTCGAGCTCCTGGGGAGAACCTGGCCCCTTATCTATGTGATGAGGGCTTTCTCCTGCGTGTTGTTTGGCCTTCTGGGCCTTGCGATTGCACGGAGGGATTCCTACCAGCGAGTCAGCGCGGCGTATAGGAGGTTCGACGTTCCCCTGTGGATTGTCGCCTTCTTCATCGTTTCGCTGGCATGCCTGGCTGTGCGGGTTCTGCTTGCGGGCACGCCTGACCTGTTGGGGGTTGTTGCCCTCAACCTCATCGTGTGTTTGCGTGTGATCTTCTTCCTCCAGGGGTTTTCCGTGCTTTTGAGCCTTATGGACTCGCATGGTTGGGGAGCGTATCGCCGCGTACTGACCATCTCAGCCGCGTTATTGGCCGAGATGAGCTTGTCGATCATGAGCGTCGTGGGTCTCATCGACGTGTGGGCAAACTTTCGCAAGTTGCCTCGCGCCGCCCACCTGGTGCGCCATGAGGCGAGCGAAGGCAAGTAAACTGGCTGAAGGCCCTGCTTTGAGCAGGCCTCAACGTGAGGAGTACTAACAATGAAGGTTATTCTCTTGAGCGAGCTCAAGGGGAAGGGTGGCGAGGGCGACGTCATCGACGTTGCCGACGGCTTCGCCAACAACTGGCTCTTCCCCCAGAAGATCGCCATCAAGGCTACTGAGGGCAACCTCAAGCAGCTCGAGCAGAAGCGCAACAACATCGCCAAGCGCGAGGTTGTCCGTATCGCCGAGGCCAACGAGAAGGCTGCCCAGCTCGAGGGCAAGTCTGTCCGTGTCGAGGTCCGTCTGGGCGACGAGGGCCAGCTTTTCGGCTCCGTCACCGCTGCTCAGATCTCCGAGGCCATCCAGGCCCAGCTCGGCATCGAGATCGACCGTCACCGCATCGACCTGCGCCCCATCAAGGAGGCCGGCAACCACACGGCAGTCATCTCGCTGTATCGTGAGATCGTTGCCAACATCGAGGTTCAGGTCAACGACGCTGCCGGCTTTGCCGCCGCCGACGCTGCCGCCAAGGAGCAGGCTGACGAGGCCGAGGCTGAGACCGAGGCTTCCGAGGAGCCCCAGGCCGAGTAAATCGGCATCGTGCGTTCGCATGGTCTTCTCAAAGGGATGTCGTCCTCCGGGCGGCATCCCTTTTTTCGTAAAAGCCCGACGAGGAGCCTCCTGGCCGCGTATTGGGCGGCTACAATCAATGCTTCGCGTGGTGTGCCTCGTAGAGGCGGCGGCGCTGTCTGAGTATCTGCGATTTGAACACGGCAAGAGGGAGCATCGATGGACTTCAACGAGAACGACCCCCGTCTCACCGGCGGCAATCCGCTCCCGCAAAGTCCCGAGGCAGAGGCTGCGGTCTTGGCTGCGGCCATCCTGTCTTCCGATGTGACGCCCGAGCTCGCCTTCATGCTTGAGGCCGATGATTTCTACCGTCCGTCCAACCGCACGGTGTACGCCGCAATCCTTGAGCTGCACCGCCGTGACATCCCCATCGACCAGGTGTCGCTCACCGAGTATCTCTCAGCTTCAGGCGACCTGGCGCGCGTGGGCGGCCCGGCCTTCATCATCGATCTTGCGAACAACTCATTTGCGCTCGTCAACTGGCGCCACCATGCCGAAATCGTCAAGCGCGACGCGATTCTGCGCCGCCTCATCTCGGCTTCCACTTCCATCACCGCGCTCGCGTTCGATGCTCCGCCCGACGATATAGAAGACATCGTGCGCCAATCGGAGGAGCTGCTCCTCACCGTCACCGACAAACAGGTTGCCTCCGCTGCAAAACCGTTGGGAGAGTTCGTGCAGCAGGCCTATGCCGAGATAGAGGAAATCGCCCTCAACAAAGGTCATACCGCAGGCGTAGCCACGGGGTTCGACCTGCTTGACAAGGTGTTGCTCGGCATGCGCCCCGGATCTCTCAACGTGGTGGGAGCCCGGCCTGGTGTGGGCAAGACGTCCTTCGCCCTCTCGCTTGCACTGAACGCCGCTAAAACGGGTGTGAGCGTGCTCTTCTTCTCGCTGGAGATGAGCGGTTCCGAGATCGCGACGCGCCTCATCTGCTCGGAGGCGGCCGTCTCCAACGAGGACGTGCGCTCGGGCAACATCCCCAACGAGATGTGGCCTGCCATCTTTGAGGCGTCGGAGCGCCTCAACAACCTCGACGTGGTGATTGACGACACGGCTGGCACCAACGTGGTCGAGATCCGCACGAAGGCCCGCCGTATGCTGCATGGCAAGGAGCATGGCCTCATCATTGTGGACTACTTGCAGCTCATCGAACCGGTCGGCCGCAACAAGAACGACTCCATGGCCACGGCGGTGGGCGAGATCTCCCGTGCCCTCAAGGTTCTCGCCAAAGACCTCAAGGTGCCGGTCATCGCCCTGTCGCAGCTCAACCGCGAAGTCGACAAGCGCCCGGACAAGCGTCCCGTTCTCGCGGACCTTCGCGAGTCGGGCGCAATCGAGCAGGACGCAGACACCGTCATGTTCCTCGACCGCTCCCTCACCGAGGAGGAGGCGGCCGATGAGCGCCATGAGCGTCCCCCGCTGGGCACGGCGAACGTCATCGTCGCCAAGAACCGTGCGGGTCGTTCCGGCGTCACGGTGCCGCTTGCCTTCATCGCCGACCGCACCGCTTTCCGCAACCTTGCGATGCATGAGGGATAGCAGAGCTTGCGCATAGATTGCGCCGACGCCTCGCCTGCCCCCGATGCCGGCCTTGCACGGGTATAATCTTTTCCGTCTGTATGTCGGCCGCGGACGCATGTTCCGGCCTTGATGCGAAAAGAGCAACCATGCCCGCAACTGTTCTTGTCGGTTCTCAATGGGGCGACGAAGGCAAGGGTAAGATCACCGACCTTCTCTCCAGCGACTATGACTACGTGGTGCGTTACCAGGGCGGCAACAATGCCGGCCACACCGTCATCACGCCTAAGCACCACCTGGCGCTGCACCTCATTCCCTCCGGTGTCATGTACGACAACGTGACGCCTGTCATCGGCAACGGCTGCGTCATCGACCCCAAGGTGCTCCTTGGGGAGATTGACACGCTGGCACAGGAGAACATCAGCTGCGAGCGGCTCACCATCTCGAGCAACGCGCATATCATCATGCCCTATCACCGCGACCTCGACGGCGCCTCCGAGCGTCGTTTGGGCTCCAACCTCATCGGCACCACGCGCCGCGGCATCGGCCCCGCCTATCAGGACAAGGCCTCGCGCATGGGTCTGCGCATGCAGGACATGCTCGACCCGGGCATTTTCCGCGAGAAGGTCGCTGCGGCCCTCGTGGAGAAGAACGACATCCTCTCCAAGGTCTATGGCCTGCCCACCTATACGGTCGACCAGATTTGCGACGAGTACCTGCCGTATGCCGAGCGCCTGGCCCCGCATATCGCCGAGACCTCCATCATGCTCAACAACGAGCTCGAGGCCGGCAAGAAGGTGCTCTTCGAGGGCGCTCAGGCCACGATGCTCGACATCGACTTCGGCACCTACCCGTTCGTGACCTCCTCGAACTGCTCGGCCGGCGGCGCCGTCACAGGCTCGGGCGTCGGCATGAAGTACGTCGACCGCGTGCTCGGCATTGCGAAGGCCTACATCACGCGCGTTGGCTCCGGCCCCTTCCCCACAGAGATTCCTGAGGACGACTCTGACGGCGACAAGCTGTGCGAGATCGGCGGCGAGTACGGCGTGACTACGGGCCGCAAGCGCCGCTGCGGTTGGTACGACGCCGTGACCATCGCCTATGCGGCGCGCGTCAACGGCCTCACCGACCTTGCCATCACCAAGCTCGACGTGCTTTCTGCCTTTGAGACCATCAAGGTCTGCGTCGCCTATGACTGCGATGGGCAGATTCTCCGCACGGCTCCGCAGAACCAGACCCTGTTCCACCATGCAAAGCCTGTCTATGAGGAAGTCAAGGGCTGGAACTGCGACATCTCCGGCTGCTGCACGTTCGACGAGCTTCCCCAGGCCGCGAAGGACTACATCTCCTTCATCGAGAAGCTTTCCGGCGTGCGCGTCTCGATTGTCGCCGTTGGCCCCTCGCGCGAGCAAACCATCATGAGGAACTGGTAGTCCGGCTCGTACTTCATATGCATAGGAATCACGGAGCTGCTGCGGCAAGGCGCACGATGGCGAAGCGCGCGTGGATACACGGCTTTTCGTGCAACGCTGCCACGGCAGCTCCGGGAAAACGTTAGGGGAGCGCACATGGATATCCTGCTTCTGGGTTCGGGCGGCCGTGAGCATGCCATCGCGGTTGCACTCAAGGCGTCGCCGAAATGCGGGGAGCTCTATGTCGCTCCCGGCAACGGCGGCACTGCCTGCATCGCCAAAAACGTCAAGCTCGACATCAACGACCCTGCCGCTGTGGCGGATTTTGCCGTCGAGCACAATGTCGGGCTTGTCGTCATCGGCCCAGAGGCCCCGCTTGTGGCGGGCGTTGCCGATGCCGTGCGCGCCAAGGGTATCCCCGCCTTCGGCCCTGGGGCCCAGGGCGCCCAGATGGAGGGGTCCAAGCGCTTTGCCAAGGAGTTCATGGAGCGCCACGGCATTCCCACGGCAGCCTATCGCAGCTTCAGCGAGCAGTCCCCGGCGCTTGCGTATGTTTCCGAGCGCTTCGCCGCTGGCGTGAGCCTGCTTGTCGTGAAAGCCGACGGCCTGGCCGCAGGCAAGGGCGTCGTTGTCGCAAGCAGCGAGCAAGAGGCGCTTGAAGCGGTGCGAGATTGCTTCGCGGGACACTTCGGGGCCGCAGGTTCCACGGTAGTCATCGAGGAGGGGCTGACGGGCCCGGAATGCTCGCTTCTCGCCTTCGTCGACGGGTCGTGCGTGCGCCTCATGGCCACGGCCCAGGATCACAAGCGCGCCCTGGAGGGCGACCTGGGCCCCAACACGGGAGGCATGGGCGTCTATTCCCCCGTGCCCATCGTGACCGGCGATGAGTATGCGGCGATGTCGCAGGCCATGCAGGCGGCCGCCGACGGCCTCGTGGCCGACGGCATCGATTATCGCGGCGTCCTGTACGGCGGCTTCATGCTGACTCCCCAGGGGCCCAAGGTGCTTGAGTTCAATGCGCGTTTCGGCGACCCTGAGACCCAGGTTATCCTGCCTCGTCTCAAGACCGACCTCGTCGAGGTCATGCTTGCCGTTGCCGAGGACCGCCTTTCGGAGATTGAGCTTGCATGGCGCGACGAGTGGGCCGTGAGCGTCGTGTTGGCAAGCGCGGGCTATCCCGGTTCGTATCCCAAGGGGCTTGAGATAACGGGCATCGAAAAGGCCGAGGCCCTTCCCGGCGTCACGGTCTACCATGCCGGAACCGCGCTCGATGACAAGGGTGTGCTGCGTACCGCAGGTGGCCGCGTGCTCAACGTCACGGCGCTCGGCGCCACGTTCGCCCAGGCTCGTGAGCGTGCCTATGAGGGTTGCGACCTCATCGACTTCGAAGGCAAGACGCTGCGCCGCGATATCGGCGCCCGCGCCCTGCGAGGCCGTGACGCTTGGGAGGCGTGAGAAGTCATGGCAAGCGAAGAGGCGTCAAAGAATCGGATGGAGAGCCCGGCGGGCAGGGTGTCGCAGGATGTCGATGCCGCACCCATCGATGAGGGGCGCGATGACGCTTCATGCGATGTCACACCGGTCTTCGACGACGAGTTCATACGTGCGCGCCGTGCCCGCAACAAGGCCGACAAGCCTGTCTTCTCCGATGCCGACGACTCGTTGCCCGCCGACGGGCTTACGGAGACAATCCTTGAGTCTCACCTTGCTTGGCGAGGCGACTTCCTTTCTGTCGAAGACACGACCGTGCGCCTGCCCAACGGCATGCTCGGTCACCGCGACATCGTGCGCCATCCCGGCGCCGTGGCCGTCATCGCCTTGACAGACGACGGCAAAATCGTCTTGGTGCATCAGTACCGCACGGCGTTGGAGCAGGTCACGGTCGAGATTCCTGCCGGAAAGATGGAGCCGGGCGAGGACCCCGCATCGGCAGCCGCCCGCGAGCTCATGGAAGAAACCGGTTATATGGCGGGCCGCATGGCCTATCTGGGGCCCATCGCTCCCGCTGTTGGGTATTCCGACGAGCTGCTCCACCTCTATATGGCCATGGGCCTTTCTTTTGTAGGGGCGTCGCCCGACGACGACGAGTTCATCAACGTCGACCTGGTCGACCTCGACGAAATGGTCGATCAAGTGCTCGACGGAAAGGTCGTCGATTCAAAGACGGTCGTCGGGATTCTTCTGTGCGACGCGATATCGCGCCGCATGGAGGTCTAGCTTGTCATGGCTTCCTCAGGCACCTTCGCCCGCTTTGTCTCATACTACAAGGGACAAGGCGGGCTCTTTTGGGCCGACATGGCATGTGCTCTCATCGTTGCCGGCATCGACCTTTCCTTCCCTCAGATTCTGCGCTCGCTGAGCTCCGGCCTTTTCACGCAAGGGGCGGATCAGATCATGACGGCTCTCGGCGTGCTGTTGCTGGGGCTGGCAGCCATGTACCTCATCCGCTTCGGCTGCCGCTTCTTTGTGGGCGCATGGGGCCACATCATGGGCGTGCGCATGGAGACGCGGATGCGCCAAGACCTCTTCGACGCATATGAGCGGTTCTCGTTTGCCTGGTATGACAAGGCAAAGACGGGCGACCTCATGAGCCGTGTGACCAACGACCTCTTCGACATATCCGAGGCGGCTCATCACGGCCCGGAGAACATCGTCATCTCATCGATTGAAATCGTCGGCATGCTTGTCATTCTTTCCACCATCAACTTCAAGCTCGCCGCAGCCGTCTTTGTCGTCTGCGCGTTGGCCGTTGGCTATCTCATTGTCAAAAACAAGCAGCTCAAAGCGACGTTTCGAGACAACCGCGTCAAGATCTCAGGCGTGAATTCCCAGCTTGAGGATACTTTGCAGGGAATGCGCACCGTCAAGGCCTTTGTCGCAGAGAGCCATGAGCGCGCCCGTTTCGCCGCCTCAAACGATGCGTACCTTGCGTCGAAGACGGCGACGTACAAGGCCATGGGGTTCTTTAACGCCATGAGCTCCACGTTGTCGGGCATGCTCTACACGGTCGTCATCGTCTTCGGCGGCTATCTTGTGGCAGCGGGGGAGATAGCCCCTGCAGACTTGGCCATCTTTGCGCTGTACATAGGCATCCTTGCCACGCCCATCGAGACCCTCGTCAACTTCACCGAGGTGTTTCAGAAGGCCGCCGCCGGTTTCGCCCGCTTTTGCGAGATCCTCGACGCCGAAGTCGATGTCGCGGAGAAGCCCCATGCATCCGAGCTTGCCGTGCGCGACGGCCGGATAGACTTCGACAACGTCCATTTTTCCTATGTCGGGGACACCCCGGCCCTCAACGGCCTCGACCTGCACGTCGAGCCTGGGCACACCGTGGCGCTCGTGGGGCCGTCGGGCGGTGGCAAGACGACGACATGCTCGCTCCTGCCGCGCTTTTACGACGTCGACGCAGGCAGCGTTCGCATCGATGGGGTTGATGTGCGAGACGTGAGCCTGGCAAGCCTGCGCCGCTCCATCGGTTTCGTGCAACAGGATGTCTATCTGTTCGACGCCACCATCGGTGAGAACATCGCATACGGCGACTTCGACGCCACCGCGGAGCAGATCGTCGAGGCGGCAAAGCGCGCCAACATCCACGACTTCATCTGCAGCCTGCCCCAGGGGTACGACACGCTGGTCGGTGAGCGCGGGGCGCGTCTGTCCGGCGGTCAAAAGCAGCGTATCGCCATTGCCCGAGTGTTCCTCAAGAACCCCTCCATCATCGTGCTCGACGAGGCCACGAGCGCGCTTGACAACGAGAGCGAGGCCCTTGTGCAAGAAAGCCTTGCCGATCTTGCGCGCGGCCGCACCGTGCTCGTTATCGCGCATCGCCTCTCCACCATCCGCAACGTCGACGCCATCGCCGTCGTCGAGGGCGGCCGAGTTCAGCAGGTCGGCACGCACGACGAGCTCATGAGGCAGGGAGGCACCTATGAGCGGTACTATCGTATGCAGTTCGAATAGTTCCCTTGCGAAGAGCTTGGGCTATGATTGGTAAAACCCCAGCATCTGTCTTATAGTTGTACGCATGTTTGTACGAGAACCATCCGGCACTTCCGCCGCGCAGAAAGTTGAATCTATGTCAGAGCCCAACCAAGCTCAATCCCCCCAGGCACCTTCCATCGAGCCGGCACAGCGCGCCGAGCATCCCCATGGATACACGCTGGCCGACCAGGAGATGGAGCGCCTGGAAGAGAAGCGCGCTTCTGAAGACACCCTCGACCCCATTGCCCTGGACGACCCCGTCGGCATGTCGGTTGAGAAGGTCATCGGCCGAGCGCTTGTCTTCGTGGTGTTCGTGCTCGTAGTCGGCATTCTGTTTGCCCAGGTGGCATGCAAGAACATCCAGCTGATGAGCGTCGCTTCCTTCGATGAGGGCGTTGACGACGCTTGTGTCGAGAAGGCAGTCACCTCAGGTGTGAGCTGGGCGGGCGAGATCGTGAAGTTCCCGAGCATGGAGTCTGCCTCCTTCGACAAGGAGAGCGGCACGGCAAACGTCGTCGTCACGAACGACTCTCCGCGCACCCTGTCCCAGCTTGTGAACGCCTCGCAGAGCCAGGCTCTCACGCTTGCCATGGCGATGTTTGAGAACGACGAGGTGAACAAGGTCGTCTACAGCGTCTGCTCCAACACGCTTTTTGAGGCGCAGGACCAGACGTCGGACGGGCCCGCACCCACGGTGGGGCAAGACGGCCAAGACACACCGGCCGAGCCCCTGATCAGCTTCATCTGGCAGCGTGGCGTCGACGGAACATACACGTGCACGCTTGAAGGCTACGACCCGGTTGATGCTTCCGTCAGCGCCGCAGGGCAGGAGTAGCGCATGCTTGCCGAGAGGATGCTGTCGAGCGTTGTGAGCCTGCTGGGCAGCAAGTATTTCAAGCTCGACCCTACGCCCGGAGTTACGCTGCCTGCCCCCAATCCCAAGCAGCACTACATGCTCTATATGCATGTGCCGTTCTGCGAGGTACTGTGCCCTTATTGCTCGTTCAACCGCTTTCCCTTTGAGCGCGAGCGTGCCCTCAAGTATTTCGAGTCCATGCGCGAGGAGATGCGCCGCTTGGCAGATAGGGGCTACACCTTCGAGGAGGTCTATGTGGGGGGCGGCACGCCCACCGTCATGATGGACCAGCTCGCCCAGACCATCGGCCTTGCCCGCGAGCTCTTTCCCACCATCCGCGACGTGTCGAGCGAGACGAACCCCAACCATCTCGTGCCAGGCTATCTCGAGGACCTCTCAAGCCTTGTGCAACGCCTCTCCGTGGGCGTCCAGAGCTTCGACGACGGCATGCTCAAGCGCATGGCCCGCTACAACAAGTACGGCGATGCCCAGACGATCTTCGAGCGCATCCGTTCGGTGGCCGATGCCAAGCTCTTCAAGTCCCTCAATGTCGACATGATCTTCAACTTCCCCGGGCAAACGCCCGAGATGGTTGCCCACGACATCGAGATGGTGAAGGCAAGCGGAGCCAACCAGACGACGTTCTACCCGCTCATGGTCTCCCCTGCCAGCCGCGCTAGCATCGAGAAGACCGTGGGCCATGTCGACTATAAGAACGAGGAGCGCTTCTATCACCAGATTTACGACGGTTTCTGCGGAGGCGCGAACCCGGAGTTCCGCCCATCGAGCTGCTACACGTTCAGCCGCGAAGAGGGCCAGATGATCGACGAGTACGTCGTGAACTACGAGGAGTACCCCGCCATCGGCTCGGGCGGCATCTCGTACCTCGACGGAAGCCTCTACATCAACACGTTCTCGCTGCGCGACTATTCAGAGCGCATTGCCCAAGGTGGCCTGTCCACGCTTGCCCAGACGAAGTTCCCCAAGCGCGACTGGATGCGCTATCGCTTCATGATGAACCTGTTCGGCCTGTCTATCGACAAACGCGCGTGGCGCGAGCGCTTCGGCTGCTCGGTTGCCCAGGGCCTACCTGTGGAATACGCGTTCATGAAGGTCAACGGCGCCTTTGAGCGCGACGACGAGGAGATGCTCACGCTCACGCCGCGCGGCCGCTATCTCATGGTCGTCATGATGCGCCAGTTCTTCATCGGAGTGAACAGCCTGCGCGACCAAGCCCGTGCCGCGCTCCCCGGCGACGAGCACGCGCTCATCTTCGGGGAGTGCCCGAGCGCCGACGGTTGCCCCCAGGGCTCCTTGACGGAAGGAAAGTAGGGCCCATGCACAACGTCTCCTCGCAGAAAACCATTTCGCTAGCCGGCGTGGACTGGCAGAAGGCCTGGGAGCGCGAGGACTCCCTTCGTTCCAAGCCCGCCGACGCCTCGCACTGGTCGTGCCGGGCGAAGAGCTACGGGGAGCGCAGCCTCAGCGAATACGAGCCCATCTTCATCGAGCGCTCTGGCATCAAGCCGGGTCAGACCGTGCTCGACTTCGGCTGCGGCTCGGGACTCCTTGCCATACGCCTTGCCAAGATGGGATGCAAGGTCGTGGCGTGCGACTTCTCCGAGGGCATGCTGGCGATGCTGCGCTCCAACGCCGACGAGGCCGGCGTGGCCGGCTTGATCGAGCCGCATCTGATTGCCTGGGACGACGATTGGCAAGCCGCCGGCATCGGGCCCGACAGCGTCGACATTGCCATAGCGTCGCGCTCCATTGCTACGCGCGACCTGCTCGGTGCGCTTACGAAGCTCGACCTCGTGGCTCGGGAGCGCGTCTGCGTCACGGTTGCGGCGGGCCGCTCCCCTCGTCGCGACGAGCGCGCCTTCGCGGCTCTGGGGCGAACCCGCCCGCCGGTGGCAGACTTTGCCTTCTGTGCGAACATCCTGTTCCAACACGGGGTGTTTCCCGAAATATCGTACATCGTGACGCACAGCCGCCCTGCTTTTGCCAGTCGCGAGGAGGCCGTCGAGTCTCTGACCGACATGGTGGGCGGCACGCTGACAAGCGATGAGCAAGCAAGGCTCGAGGCGTTCCTCGACGAGCACTATTCGATCGACGAGCAGGCCAACCCGGCGCGCGCCTATGCGGCCGACTGCCTGCGCGAGGTCCGTTGGGCCTTCATCTCTTGGCACGTTTGAGGATACATCCGACCCGTTCCCGCTGTGAGGCGCAAGGGCGGGCCGTCTTGGTTCATAGGGTTTTGCGGGACTAAAGGAGAGAACATGGCAGAGCAGCAGCCGCTTGTCGGCATCATCATGGGGTCAAAAAGCGACATGCCCGCGATGGAGGCGTGCACGGTCCAGCTCGAGGCAATGGGCGTGCCTTACGAGCTCGTCGTGTACAGCGCCCATCGCACCCCCATGCAGGTTCATGAATGGGCGAGTACCGCCGCCGAGAGGGGCATGCGCGTCATCATCGCAGCGGCCGGCAAGGCTGCCGCGCTTCCCGGCGTCGTGGCTGCCGTGACGCCGCTGCCCGTCATCGGGGTGCCCATGAAGACAAGCGATCTGGGCGGTATGGACTCGCTGCTCTCGATGGTGCAGATGCCTTCCGGCGTGCCCGTGGCGACCGTCGCCATCGGCGGCGCAAAGAACGCGGCCATCCTTGCCGTGCAGGTCATGGGCGCATCCGACCCCGTGTGGCGCGAGAAGATGGTTGAGTTCAAGCGCGCCCTGGCGGAAGGCTAGGGGCATGCGCCGTTTGCTCATGGGCAACCAGGCCATTGCGATGGCGGCCTTGGAGGCCGGCGTCAACGTTGCCTGCGGCTATCCCGGCACGCCATCCACCGAGATCATCGAGACCATTGCCCAAAACAACCCCCAGGGCCGCGTGCACGTCGAGTGGTCGTGCAATGAGAAGGCGGCCATGGAACTTGCGGCCGGCGTGAGCTATGCGGGCGGTCGCGTCATCGTCACGTGCAAGCAGGTCGGCATGAACGTCGCGGCCGACCCGTTCATGTGCCTGTCGTATGTGGGAACGCACGGCGGCGTGGTCGTCGTTGTTGCCGACGACCCCGGTCCCATCTCGAGCCAGACCGAGCAGGACTCGCGCCAATTCGGTCAGTTCGCCCATGTGCCTGTGCTCGACCCCGCATCTCCCGAAGAGGCCTATCTCATGACGAAGGCTGCCTTCGAGATTTCCGAAGCGCATCATATGCCCGTCATCCTCCGTCCCACGACGCGCGTCGACCATGGTTGCGCAAGCATCGAGGTCGCCGACGACCCTGCGTCGCTGCCGCGCCATGAGATGGCGGGCTTTGCCAAGTCGCCCGAGTTCGTCATCTTCCCGTCCCTGTCCCGTGCGGCCCATAAGCGCATGGTTGCCGAGCTCGACGCGGTCTCGCGGGAGTTCGCAGACAGCCCGTTCAACAAGCTCGATGAGTACGTGCGCGACGACTATGAGCTGTACCTGGGCATCGCCTGCTCGGGAGACTCTCGCGGCTACACCCTTGAGGCTCTTGCGCGCCTTCAAGACGCCGCCCGTAGCCGGGGCGTCGAGCTTCCCTCATATCGCCTGCTGCAGGTTGGCACGCCCCATCCCTTCCCACAGCGCCTGGGCCGCGATTTCCTCTTGGGGCTCTCCGACGCCCTCGTGATCGAGGAGCTTGAGCCTGTGGTCGAGCGCAGTCTGCTCGAGATGACGGGTCCGGTCGCGGCGGACGCCTACATCACCTCGTGCCCCACGACCATCCATGGCAGGCTTGATGCGACAACGCCCGTCGAAGGCGAGTATTCCGCAGACATGCTCGTCGGTATCATCGCGGAGTTCCTCGGTGTTCCTGAGCTTGCGCAGGTCGCCTGCCCAGCCCCTCTCGAAGCCGATGTGCCTGCCGAGCTCATCCCGCCTCGCCCGGCGGTCCTTTGCGCGGGCTGCCCCCACCGTGCCTCTTTCACGGCGATCAAGGCGGCGGCCAAGGGCAGAAGCGTCGTCTACTCGGGCGACATCGGATGCTACACCCTCGGTTGTGCCAAGCCTCTAGAAGCCACGGACACATGCCTGTGCATGGGCGCGGGCGTGACGGTGGCGCAGGGCCTGCAGACGGCAGCCCATCTGGCCGGTGACGACGACACGCTGCACGTGGGCTTCGTGGGCGATTCCACGTTCTTTGCCTCCGCCATGACGGGGCTGGCAAACGCCGTGTACAACCGCCATCGTATGGTGCTGTGCGTGCTTGATAACGCAACGACGGCCATGACGGGCTCTCAGCCCCATCCCGGCACGGGGGTCACGCTCATGGGCACGCGCTCCAAGCCCATCTCCATCGTCGAGGTGGCCCGGGCTTTGGGGTGCGACCTCGTTGAATCCGTCGACCCCTTCGACCGCCCGGCTGCCGTCGAGGCCGCCCGCCGGGCCCTGGCATGCGAGGGCGTTGCGGTGCTCGTGTTCCAGAGCCCGTGCGTGCAGCTCTTCCGCCCGCTTGAGCCTGTCAGCGTCACGCGGGACTGCCGTGGCTGCGGTCGCTGCGTTCGCGCCTTGGGTTGCCCGGCCCTGAGCATGGCGCCAGCACCAGGCACCGCCAGACCGATTGCCCAGGTAGACTGCTCTCTTTGCTATGGATGCGACCTATGCCTTGAGTCTTGTCCGTTTGGGGCAATCTCCTCCCCTCGCCAGGGCATGGCACCTGCCGAGGTCGATGCGATAAGAAGGGGTGCCGCGCGTGGATAACATGGGTGCGTTGGAGCCTTGGAACTGCCTCATCGTGGGAGTCGGCGGCCAGGGCGTCGTGTTGGCAAGCCGCCTTGTCGCCTGCGCAAGCATGGACTCGGGCGCTTTCGTGCGCACGGCCGAGACCATCGGCATGTCGCAGCGCGGAGGTTCCGTCGCCTCGCATGTGCGTGTGGCCGCCTGTCCCGAGGAGGTGCCGTCGAGCCTCATCGGGCGCGGAGGCGCCAATCTTGTCCTGTCGTTTGAGCCGGGCGAGGCCGCGCGTGCGTTTTCGTATCTCAAACCCACGGGCGCCCTTGTCTGCGCCAGCCGCGCCGTCGTGCCTGCTGCAGCCCCCGTCTATACCGGGGCTGCCCAGCTCGAGTGGCTGAGCGCCCACGTCGAGCCCAAGCGCTTCGCCGTCGTCGACGCGTCTGCGCTTGACGAGGCGGGCCTCAACCCCAAGTGCCTCAACGTCATGCTGTTGGGCGCGGCCCTGGGTTTGCGGGCTCTCCCGTTCCCCTTGGCACGCTTGCAGGCCGCCATGGAGGGACTCGTCCGCCCCAAGCTTGTCCCCATGAACGTAAAAGCGCTGGAATTGGGCGTAAAACTGGCATCTCAGCGCTGATTGTGGTTCCTCGCGCCCTGCGATGGGATACAATCGGCCCAACGAATCTATTGGTCACGGGAGCTTCCTATGAATCCTGCCATCGTTATACCGAGCTATTGGTCGAGCGGCGAACGCCTCGGCGAGTCAGGCGGCGTCGCCTGCTACGACCATGCCACGCCCATTGACGCACCCGCGCCCCAGCTTGCTGAATGCCTAAAGTCGCTCTCGCAGGTCGCCGGCCTGGGCAGCGTCGTCATCCTCGTGGTAGCCTCTCCTGATGTCGAGGAGCGGGCGGTTCGTCGCATCGCCGACATCGCCGCCGCATGCGAGATGCCCGACGCCGTCATTGTCGACAGTTTCAAGGCTGCAGGCCTGCGCGACCAGTACGCCCACCTGCTGCCTGCCGATTTGTCTGATGCCATTGGGCTGGTCGGCTATGGTGCAGTGCGCAACCTGGGGCTTCTCGCCTGTTGCGCCCTCGGGTGCGACGTGGCTGTCTTCATCGATGACGACGAGGTCGTGCTCGATCCCGAGTTTCTTGCGCAGGCGGTCTACGGCCTGGGGGCTCAGCCGCGCACGGGCACGCCTGTCGTCGCCAAGTCGGGATATTTCCTCGACCACCGCAACTCTGCCCTCGCCGACCGTCGCAAGGTGCACTTCTACGACCGTCACTGGTCCAAGCGCCTGGAATTCAATGAGTGGATGACGCAGGCCCTTGCCGGCCCTCGCATCTCGCGCAGCAACACGGTGTGCGGAGGCTGCTTCGCCGTGCATGCGGAGGCGTTCACACGCGTCTCGTTCGACTCTTGGATTACGCGAGGTGAAGACACCGACTACCTCATCGACCTGCGTGCCTATGGCATGGACGTGTGGTTTGACAACAAATGGCGCGTCCGCCACAACCCTCCGCGCCTGGCCGATCGAGCCTTCCGCTTCGAGCAGGATGTCTATCGCTGGGTTTACACTCGCCGCAAGATCGAGGTGCTTAATTCCAACATCGACCTGCACAAGATCCTCCCCGAGCAGTTCATGCCCTATCCGGGCCCGTGGATTGGCCCGGAGCTGCCGACGCGCATCCGTAAGACGGTGCTCCTGCGCTCCGTCTTCTCGCCCGAGCGGCGCGCCTACGCGCAGATTCGCCGCACATGGCGCAAGGATGCCGTGGCGTATGCCGAGGCAAATTGCAACAACTACATGCGCTTTCAGACCCACTGGGCCGAAATTGCCTCCCTTGCCTGGCAGAATGAGGCGATGGTGCACATGCTGCGCGGGCAGGGGATGCTGAATCCGACCGTGGCGGCTCATGTGGCCCAGGTTCGCGGCCAGCAAGATCAGGCCCAGGTCGAGCTCCCGGTGCCTGAAGCTGTAGGCCCCGCGCATGAGGAGCAGGCATAACCGTGTTTGGCTTCGATCCCCTGTCGCTCGTTCTCATTCTCGCGTGCGGCGTGCTTGTAGGCGTGCTGTCTGCCATGTTCGGCATAGGCGGCGGCGTAATCATGGTGCCGCTTATCCACATGGCCTTCGGTCAGCCCGCTGCGGTGTCGTCTGGCACGTCGCTTTTTGCCATCCTCCCCACGTCTGTGTCGTCCATGGTGGCGCGCCTGCACGATGGCACCATCAACTTCAAGATGGGCTTGGCCATCGGCCTCGCCGGAGCGTGCCTGTCGCCCCTGGGCGCTTATGCAGCGAAGATCCTGCCTGGTCAGATTGCCATGGTGCTCACAGCTGCCTTCATCCTTTATTCGGCCTTCAACATGTATCGCCGCGTTTGGAGGAGCCGTGCCGGCGCCGTCAAGGTCGCCAATGAGAAGCCGTCGCGTCTTGCCGGCACCCAGGGGGTTCGCCTGTACGGCAGCGCTGCGGTCATGGGCTCCTTTGTGGGCTTCATCTCGGGATATGTCGGCTTGGGCGGCGGCTTTATCGTCGTGCCGCTGCTCCAGTGGCTGTTTGGCTTTACGATGAAGCAGGCAAGCGGAACCTCGCTTGTCGCCGTCGCCATCTTTGCCGTGCCGAGCTTCATCACTCACGCCATTCTCGGCAACGTCGCCTGGGTCATCGGCGTTCTGCTTATCATCGGCTCGCTCTTTGGGTCGCGCCTGGGGGCCAAGATTATCCAAAAGGTCAACGACCGCCTGCTCACGGCGCTTTTTGCCACGCTTTTGGTCGCTTCCGGCCTCATCCTTGCCGTCACCGAGTTCCTGGGGTAGGCGATGAGACTTAGCGAAACCAGCACAGACGCGAAAGCGGTCAAGGCAAAGCTGCCCAACTACGGCCGCAGCGCCTTCGGCGAGACCGTGATCACCACCATTGTGGCGCTGCTCGTGCTTGTGCTCTTCTACTCGCTGTTGAGCGAGGAGCCCAACATCATGGTCGCCTCTATTGCCCTGGCGGGCATCGTGACCGTGGCGTTCGCCATCATTCGTTCCTCCTTCTCGCCCGACAAGCTTCGCGCCCAGCAGACGAACAAGACATTGAGCCTTGCGTCTCAAACGCTTGTCTACATGCGAGGAGGCCTGTCTGCCGAGAACTGCCAGGAGGTCTGCACCATCCTCCTACCTGAGTCGCAGGCTATGGCCGTCGCGATGACCGACGACAAGATCGTCCTGGGATATGCCGGTGCTCATGCCGAGGCGTTCCCCATCGGCAGCCCCATCCACACCCCGGCCACACATCGCGTCCTGGCGTCTCAGACGGTCGAGGTCTTCCGTCGCTCCGAGGCGTTTGGCGATCAGTCAAGCTCTCTCATTCCCGCTGGTATCGTTGCCCCGCTCGTCGTGCGCGGCGTCTCCGTCGGCACGCTCAAGCTGTATTACGAGGCCGACAGCCTAATCGACGAGACGCAGCGTGCCATTGCCGAAGGGCTGGCGCAGCTGCTCTCCACGCAGCTTTCCATCGCCGAGCTCGACAGGCAGGTCGAGCTTGCGACAAAGGCCGAGCTCCAGGCCCTCCAAGCGCAGATAAACCCACATTTTCTGTTCAACACCATCAACACCATCGCATCGCTCATCCGTACCGATCCCACGCGTGCCCGCAGCCTGTTGCGAGAGTTCGCGGTCTTCTATCGTCAGACTCTTGAGAATTCCAGCGACCTCATCCCGCTCGAGCGAGAGATGCAGCAGACGCTGCGCTATTTCGCGTTCGAGGAGGCCCGCTTCGGCACTGAACGCGTGCGTCTTGAGGCCGACATTGATGACTTCGGGGATTTGCGCGTGCCTTCGTTCATCATCCAGCCCATTGTCGAGAACTCGGTGAACCATGCGATGCCGGCCGAGGGCCAGCTCCATATCGAGATCTCTGTCGAGGAATCTGGCGACGACGTGGTCATCAAGGTGTCTGACGACGGCGTCGGCATGAGCGAAGCCCAGGCCAGAAAGCTTCTGCAGAGTGCGTCCGCGTCGGAAAAAGGGACGGGAATCGCGCTTAGGAACGTCGACGCGCGTCTCCACGCGGTGTTTGGCCCGGGGTCGGGCGTGTCGGTGGAATCGCAGGTCGGCAAAGGCACACAGGTCACGTTGCTCCTTGTTGGCGCAAATGTTGCGGAAATGGATGAATAATCGCCGACATTGGTTACAATGCGGTCGTGGGTTTAATTGAAAACCGCCGGCAGGTGCGGCGGCACGTAAGGAGAGGTACGTATGTTGAGGGCAATGATCGTCGATGACGAGGCACCGGCTCGCAGCGAGCTCGCGTTTCTTCTGGAAGAGGTCGGCGACGTTGAGGTTGCCGTTGAGGCCGACAACGTGCGCAAGGCAATCGAGAGCCTGAAGGAGCACCGTTGCGACGTGGTGTTCCTCGACATCAACATGCCTGGCGTCAACGGTATGCAGTTTGCCGAAGCGCTGAGCAAGCTCAAAAACCCTCCAGCCGTGGTGTTCGTCACCGCTTATAGCGAGTATGGAGCCGATGCTTTTGGCGTCAATGCCATCGATTACCTCGTCAAGCCC
>CAKUKJ010000005.1 GCA_934662525.1 uncultured Coriobacteriales bacterium
GGGTAATGGTCCCTGATTTCGAGCAGGTTGGCGACCTCTCGGTCGGATTCCTCCGGCAGATTGCGGCACACCTGGACATAGATTCGCTCGTCCCGCCGCACGGCTACAAAGTCAATTTCCTTGGTGGCGTTTTTGCCGATATACACGTTGTAACCTTTTCGCCGAAGCTCGAAGTACACGATGTTTTCCAGCATGGCGGCAACGGATTTCGGATTGAAGCCCATCATACAGTATTTGAGGGAAGCATCCGCAAGGTAGAACTTTTCCTGCGTTTTCAAGACGGTTTTGCCCTGCATGTCGTATCGCTGACAGCGGTAGATGACAAAGGCCTTTTCCAACCATTCCAGATAGTTATAGACCGCCTCCACCGAGAGGGAGCGCCCCTCGCTTTTCATGAATTTCACGATGGCGTTGGCGGAAAAGGTCTTTCCGACATTCTCTATAATGTATCTCACCACGCGGTTGAACAAGTCAAAGTTTGTGATGTTATGCCGACGAGCGATATCGCTGGTAATGACGGAATTATAAATTCCTTCGACAATCTGGTAGGACGAACGCTCATCGAAGTTCCCGAGAGCGACGATGGGGAAGCCGCCCATGCGGATATACTCGCTCAAAAGCTCTTTCTGTGTGCGGCCGCTGCCTTTCTTGAACTCCAAGTATTCGGAAAAGGACAGGGTGAAAACGGGAATTGAAATGTAGCGCCCTGTCAGATAGGTGGATATCTCGCTGGACATCAGCTTGGAATTGGAGCCGGTCACATACATGTCGACGTTGGAGTCTTCCAACAGGCTGTTGACCGCCTTTTCCCAGCCGTCCACCTCTTGCACTTCGTCTAGCAGAAGATAGTAGCGCTCGTCGTCTACCATTCTCTCTTTTATGTCTCGGTACATCTGCCTGTCGGTCATGCCGTTGTCCAGCTCTTCCGAGGTATAGTGCAGATGGATCACATGGTCTGCGGATATGCCGCTGTCAATCAGGTCGTCTCTTAGGATATTCAAGATGGTTGACTTTCCGCAACGGCGAATTCCGGCAAGAATCTTCACCAACGGAACATCCCGATAGACTTTCAACATGTCCAAGTAATGGGGCCTATTGATCATTGCGCTACCTCCTTTATGCTGGCATGCAAAAAATAGCCCAAAGCGCAGAAGTTTTTACTGAAAATCAAGAAAAACTTTCTATATAGCAAGACTGTTCTTCTCAAATCACGGATCAGTTGAAGAAAGCTCTGGTTCGTCGCCGGGGCTCTTTCTTTGCAAACCAGTTCCATCTTTTGCCCGCCGATGACACGGCGGGCTTTTTCTTGCGCGAGGTTTGCATTGCCCTTGCAGGGGCTTTGCAGGTGCGGCCCATCATTCCAATCGCACCACCGGTACGAGAGAAAAGGCGCTGCGGATGGGCCGCGCGCACAAAAAGAGGAGAGAGACTCATATGGAATTCGCTATGAACCGTCGCAACTTCGTTAAGGCCGCCTCGCTGGCTGGGGCCGCAACCCTGGGCCTGGGCGCCACGGCGGCGCTCGCCGACGAGGCCGCCGCGACCACCGCGCCCAAGTACATCTTCCTGTTCATCGGCGACGGCATGGGCAACGAGCAGGTTCAGATTGCAAGCTTCTTCAAGGGTGCCACGGAGAACGACGGTGCCGTGGTGCAGAGCCCGCTTTCCTTCATGGCCTTCCCGCACACGGGCAGCGTGACCACCTACGACTCCACCTCCTTCTGCCCCGACTCCGCCTCCACGGCGACCTCCATCGCCACGGGCAACAAGACCAAGTCGGGCACCATCAACATGGACCCCGAGACGCTCTCGACCCCTTACGAGACCATCTCCGAGAAGCTCCATTCTCAGCTTGGCTACAAGGTGGGCGTGATCTCCACCGTTAACATGAACCATGCCACGCCGGCCGCCTTCTACGCCCACCAGGACAGCCGCAAGAACTACTACGCCATCGGTGAGGAGATGACCGAGTCGGGCCTCGAGTTCTTCGCCGGCGGCGCCTGGCTTTCCCCTACCGACAAGGACGAGGACAAGACCGACCTCAACGAGCTTGCCGCGCAGGCCGGCTACACCGTTGCCACCACGCAGGCCGACGCCGAGGCCCTGGGCGCCGATTCGGGCAACGTGCTCATCATCGCCGAGACCCTGGCCGACGGCGACGCCATGAACTACGACCTCGACGCCGCAGAGGGCGAGTGGCGCTTTGTCGACTACGTCAACAAGGGCATCGAGTGCCTGGGCACCGACCAGCCCTTCTTCATGATGGCCGAGGGCGGCAAGATTGACTGGGCCTGCCATGCCAACGACGCCGCGTCCTCCATCCACGACGTGCTCGCCCTCGACGCCGCCGTGCAGGCCGCTGTGGACTTCTACAACGAGCATCCCGACGAGACGCTCGTCCTGGTGACCGCCGACCACGAGACGGGCGGCCTGTCCATCGGCTACAAGACCACCAACTACGACACGTTCCTCACCAACCTCACGAAGCAGACGATGTCTTACGCCAAGTTTGACTCCGACGTGGTGGCAAACTACACGGCCGAGGGCGCCGAGGTGACCTTCGCCGACGCCATGGCCGACGTCAAGGAGTACTTCGGCCTCATGCTGCCCGAGGATCCCGACGCCGCCGGCACCGACCCGGCCGGCCAGAACGGTTCGCTCGTGCTCACGCCCTACGAGGTGGCCCAGCTCCAGGAGGCCTTCTCCCGCACGATCGAGGTCGGAGGCGGCAAGCAGGCCACGATGAGCCAGGAGAACTACGAGCTCTATGGCACCTACCAGCCCTTCAGCATGGCCGTGTGCCACATCCTCGACGCCAAGTCGGGCATCACGCACGGCACCTACGCCCACACCGGTGCCCCTGTGAACATCTACGCCCTGGGCTGCGGCTCTGAGCTCTTTGACGGCGCCTTCGACAACACCGAGATTTACGCAAAGCTCGCCCAGCTCACCCAGGTGAAGTAAGGCGCGGCTTGCCCTCCTGCCGACCTGCGGCGCTCTCGCCCAGCCGGCTTTTAGCCCAGCTACCCGAATCACTCCGGGTAGCTGGGCTTTTTTGCGTTTGAGAGGGAGTTTCGATAAGCGCAATCAGCAAAACCCGGATGCCGTATGAGTGAAAATCCGAACTTGCTGCAATGGAAAATCCGAATGCTGAGCCGAGCAAAATCCGGGATACGCTAAGATTCTCCCGAATCTCGGTATGGGAGGGGCAGCCATGGCGCAACAGTTCGAGAGGCCGCAGGGCTATATTCCCCGTGTGGTAGACGAGCAAATCGAGCGAGACCTCAAAGTCTTTGGTGCGGTTGAGATTGCGGGCACCAAGTGGTGCGGCAAGACGTGGACGGCCCTTGAGCACGGCGCGTCTGTCTCCTATGTAGACGAGAGCCTCGACCTCGCGCGGGCCGACCCCTCGATGATGCTGCTGGGCAATCGCCCCCACGTGGTTGACGAATGGCAGCGCGTGCCTGCCATTTGGGACGCCGCCCGCCATGAGGTCGACCGTGCGCGAGGCGTTCGCGGGGCCTTCATCTTGACCGGTTCTTCGACGCCTGCGATGAGAAAAGGCGAGGAAGGGCCGGTTCATAGCGGGGCGGGCCGTATCGGGCGCATTCGTATGCATCCCATGAGCCTTTTCGAGTCGGGGGATTCCACGGGCGAGGTGAGCCTGGCGGGCTTGTTTGCGGGAGAGTTCAAGCCGTGCGTCTGCGCCAAAGACACAATGGGCCTGGTTGAGGTTGCCTGCAGGGGAGGATGGCCCGAGGCCGTTGACCTCGATGCCGTATCCGCCCAGCTTGTGGCGCGCGATTATCTCACGACGACCTTCGGCGTGAGCATCCCCGCCCTCGGGCTTGAGACAGACCTCGCGCGTCGCCTCGCTGCATCCCTGGCGCGCAATCTCGGCCAGTCTACGACCTATAAGACCATCATCTCCGACATGTTCGGCACCGAGGACGACCCTGCTTCCGTTATCGACGAGAACAAGGTGCGGGTCTATCTCGCAGCGCTCAAGGGCATGTACATCATCGAGGAGGTTCCCGGTTGGGCTCCGCCTGCGCGTGACAAGCGACGCTTCACTACCAAGCCGAAACGCTATTTCGCAGACCCGAGCCTGGCATGCGCCCTGCTCGGTAAGTCTCCCGCTGCCCTGCTTGACGATTGGCAGACGTTTGGTCTCGTTTTTGAGAACCTCGCTATCCGCGACTTGTCGGTCTATGCCCGCGCGCTCGACCTGATCGATGATGTGCCCGTGCGCTATTATCGTGACGACTCGGGCCTGGAAGCGGATGCCGTCGTCCAACTTGCCGATGGTCGCTGGGCAGCCTTCGAGTTCAAAGTGAGCGAGGACAAGGTGCCCGACGGCGTTGCAAGCCTCAAGCGCATGCGCGACAAGCTTTGCGACAACCCCCGTGCCCGCACGCGCGCCCCCGAGTTCATGGCCGTCATCACCGGCAACGGCGAATACGCCCGCCAAATCGAGCCTGGCCTCTACGCAATCCCCCTGCGTGTGTTGGGGAAATAGGACATGCGAGAGCGTGATGCCTGAGGCTACAGTCGCTCAATCGCGCAAGCGTGCAGCTTGGTTTTTGGGTCGTAGGTTACGGCGCACAGCAGGGCGTTGTCTTGGGCGGCGGTGCCGCGAAATGCGGCGGTGTAGTCGCGTTCGCGCATCTGGGCGAGCGCCTCGGCGGGGGAGTGCCCCCACTTGAGCTCGACCACCACGCCGGGGATTGCACCTGAGCTCTCGAGCGGCACCATGAGCAGGTCGGCGTAACCCTTGCCGGCCGGCGCCTCGCGCACAAGCTTCCAGCGGCGCATGGCCGAGTAGAACGCGAGCCTCAGTGTGCAAGCCAGGTCTTCCTCGTGGTTGTAGGCGATGACGCTGGCGACGTCGGCATGTGCCTGCTCCACGCCGAGCGCCACGGCATCGGCGTCTTGCGCCAGCAGCGAATCGAGCAAGGTCTCGGATGCCGCGATGCTACGGGCCACCTCGGCCCAGCCGTCCCCTGCTGTGGCGCTGGCGTATTCTCCTGCCACCTCGCGGTTGGGCACGAATACCTCACGACGGGCCTCGTCGTAGGCCAGGTACCCTAGATGTACGAGCAGGGTGAGCACGTCGTCGGCGCGGTTGAACGTCGTCATGTCGTTGTCGTAGGTGCGCATGTCAATCTCAACTCGACCGCCGCCCACAAGTTCGACCACTTTGCCGTGCAGACCGTCCAAATCCATGTCGATATAACGCTTCAAAGCCTCGAAGGTTTCTGTCTGTGTCCAGTAGCTGGTAAAACGTCCGTCTTCCACCGAGCGCACGACTGAGCGGGGGTTATAAACTTCACCGGCGCCTTCCAAGCGATACCCGTCATACCACGCTTTGCATTCGTTGAAATCACGCCCCCATTGTTGGCAGAGACCCTCCACCTCACCGGAGGTGAACCCCATGTACGGCGCCATCCAGGAAGGTTCCAACATGCTGTATTCGTCAAACATGTTGAGCGCCGAGTGGCTGCCGTACTTCTTCACCGGCAAGATGCCCGTCATATAGGCGAGTGCGACGTAGGGTTTGTCCTTGAGCCAGGCGCGCAGGAAGTCGAGGTAGCGACGCTGCCCCTCATGATCCGCCATGGTCTCGCGCATGACGCAGTCCCACTCGTCGATGACGATGACGAACTGGTTGCCTGTTTGGGCGAAGACGTCGTCCATGCACTTGATGAGACTCCTCTCATCGCGGAAAAAAAGTTCGGGGTAAGCTCTCTTAATCTCTGGTGCGATGTTTTGATGCAACGAGGCAATCAACTTCTCGACATCGTGCGTCTCGCTTAAAAACTCCTGCATGTTGATGCGCACGGAGTCATAGCGGTTGCGCTGCTTGTCGAACGTGGGGTCGGCTGCGATGGCAAGCCCGGCGAACTCGGCGGTGCCGTCTACCGTGCGGTCGTAATAGGCGCTCACCATGTTGGCGGCCATCGTCTTGCCAAAGCGGCGCGGGCGACTGACGCAGGCGTACTTGCGCTCTGTGTTCACCAGGCGGTTGAGCCGCGCGATCATAGCGCTCTTGTCGACGTAGATTGCCGAGTTGCGGCCCTGCCTGAGCATCGCCGCACCGGGATTGAGATACACGCCCATTGTCACACGCCGCCTCTCGTCATGACGCATCCAAAGCATGGCAATGATACCGTATCTCTAGGGTGAACCTATGAAACCCGCCTGAGAAGTGTGCGGGTGTTTTTCAGCCTTATGGCACCTTACGGCATGATGGGTCGTTTGGGGCTGTAATCGGCACCGTCTGCCCATTGTAGCTGGGCTTTTTGCGTTCCGATGACGAGCGCTCGGAAAAATGAATACCTTGGTTATCTGATATTCGTGCGGTTGGCGCGATTCTTCGATACACTACGCCCTTGGATTTTATTCCCTAAGGGAAGCGGCATCGAAGGAAAGGAAAGCAGACTGCATGAACGACTCCAGCTTTGAGGCAATGGCCGAGGAAATCGATGGGCTTCTTGGCATCGACCAGGAGAGACATGCTGATTGGCACGCGGAGTCCATCGCTGTCCACGGGTACGAGGGGGTGGATGTTCGCACGGGCGCCATCAGCTACCCGCTGTACCAGTCGGCGACGTTCGCTCATCCCGCATGGGGCAAATCGACCGGCTATTGCTATTCCCGCTGTGGCAACCCGACGCGCCTGGAGCTGGAGAACACTATCGCCCTTTTGGAGGGCGGGAAGAAATGCATGGCGTTTTCGAGCGGCATGGCAGCCATCACCACGTTGCTCAAGCTTTTGCGCTCAGGCGACCACGTGCTGGTGAGCGACGACCTCTATGGCGGCACATATCGCTTGTTCAGCAACATATACACGCAGTACGGGCTTGAATTCGACTATGTCGATCTTACCGATGGCGATGTGCTTGCGACCTCGTTCAAGCCGAACACGAAGCTCGTGTTCTTGGAAACGCCGACGAATCCCACCATGAAGGTGGCCGACATCGCCGCCGTCGCCGAGGAGGCCCATGCGCACGGGGCTGTGCTGGCGGTGGATAACACCTTCCTCACCATGTACTTCCAAAAGCCGCTTGAACTGGGCGCCGACGTGGTCGTCTACAGCGGCACCAAATACCTGTGCGGTCACAACGACGTGCTGTCGGGCTTTTTGGTCCTGCGCGACGGTGCGTTGCTCGAGACGCTTTTTAACGCCACGATGAGCGAGGGCAACCAGCTCGACCCGTTTGACAGCTGGCTTATGCTGCGAAGCCTGAAGACGCTCGGCGTTCGCATGCGCCAGCAGGAGTGCAACGCGAAGCGCATCGCGCAGGCTTTGAAGGCGAACGCCCACGTCACGGACGTGTTCTATGTGGGCGACCCCGATCATCCGGATTACAGCCTCTCTTGTCGCCAAACTTCGGGTTTCGGAGCGATGATATCCTTCAAGGTCGACACGCACGAACGCGCGCTGGCGGTGCTCGAGCGCGTGAAGCTCGTTCTCTTCGCGGAAAGCCTTGGCGGAACGGAGAGCCTGGTGACGTACCCGCTCGTGCAGACGCATGGCTCCATTCCGAAGCCGATGCTCGACAACCTGGGGATCGACGACAGGCTCCTGCGCCTGTCTGTCGGCCTGGAAAACGCGGAAGACCTTATCGCCGACTTGGAGCAGGCGTTGGCATAACCGCCTTTGAAGAAGGGAAGCGCCGGGGTCGCGTGCCCTTGCCGCGTACGGCGTTTGGACGCGGACTTCGTGCGACAGCGAATGGAGCTGCATATGACGAAATACGATTTTGAAACGGCCATCGACCGCCGCGGCACGGGCTGTTTGAAGTGGGACGCATGGGACCGTCGCGGGCATGCGGCCGATGACCTGCCGCTTTGGGTTGCCGACATGGACTTCAAGACCGCCCCTGCCGCAATCGAGGCGCTCGCGCAGCGCGTGCAGCACGGCGTGTTCGGCTACACGATGGCGACCGATGAATACTACGAGGCCGTGCAAGGCTGGTTCGAGCGTCGTCACGGTTGGCGCCCAGAGCGCGAGTGGTTCGTGATCACGCCTGGCGTGGTGTTCGCCCTGGCCCTGGCCGTAAACGCCTTCACGCAGCCGGGCGACAGCGTGATCATTCAGCCGCCCGTGTACTATCCGTTCCGCCTGATGATTCAGGACAACGGGCGCAAGATGGCGACAAGCCCCCTGCGTTACGAAGGCGGGCGCTACACCATGGACTTCGAGGGCTTCGAGCGCGAGTTGGAGAAGACGGGCGCGAAGCTGTTCATCCTGTGCAACCCGCACAACCCCGTCGGGCGCGCATGGACCGAAGACGAGCTGCGCCGCATCGGCGACATCTGCTTGGCGCATAACGTCGTGGTGGT
The DNA here is from genome assembly GCA_934662525.1 of uncultured Coriobacteriales bacterium. Taxonomy (GTDB): domain Bacteria; phylum Actinomycetota; class Coriobacteriia; order Coriobacteriales; family UMGS124; genus UMGS124. Next base: position 8,350 of record CAKUKJ010000005.1, read on the forward strand.
GGCAGACGAGATTCATGCCGACTTCGCCCGCGCGGGGCATAGGCACGTGCCGTATGCGTCGCTCGGCCAGCGCTACTCCGACAGCGCCGTTATCTGCACGGCTCCGAGCAAGACGTTCAACCTGGCCGGCTTGCAGCTGTCGAACATCCTCATCCCCAACCCCGATCTGCGCGCCGCGTTCAAGCGTGCGCTCGGACGCACGGGCTACGACGAGCCGAGCGTTTTCGGCGTGACGGCCGCGCAGGCGTGCTATGAGCGGGGCGGCGAATGGCTCGACGAGCTCAAGGGCGTGCTCGACGAGAACTGCGCCGTGCTGGAGGCTGCGGTTGGCCGTATGCCGGGCGTGGAGTTGGTGCCGCTCGAGAGCACGTACCTGCCGTGGCTCGATTGCCATGGCTTGGGGCTCGACGATGCGGGGATCAAGCGCCTGGTGGAGGAAGACGCGAAGCTCTGGCTCGATCTGGGCCCGATGTTCGGCCCTGAGGGGTCGGGCTTCGTCCGCATGAACCTCGCAAGCCCGAAGGCCATGGTCCAAGAAGCTTGCGGCCGCCTCGAACGAGCGGTGGCCGGATTGGGGAAGTAGGCGCCTGCTTTACCTCCCCTTTGCATTTCGCCTGTTTTGTTTGACCCACTCTTTGCATGGGCGTGACCTCTCCCTTGAACGTGGGGCTCATTATGCAAACTGCACCACGGATAGAAGAGGAAAGAAAGGGCCCAAAGGGGGCCCGCGCCTTCAAGAGAAAGGTCAAACATCATGCTCAGCAACTCCCTCACCGTCTCCCGCCGCCAGTTCTTCGGCATCGCCGCCGCTATGGGCCTGGCCTGCGCTTTCGGGGCGAATGTCGCCCTGGCCGACGGTGACGCGCAGATGACGGGCGAGATCAGCGTCTACTCGCGTGAGGACGGCTCGGGCACCCGCGGCGCCTTCATCGAGCTCTTCGGCATCGAGCAGAAGGACGCCGACGGCAACAAGGTAGACATGACCACCGACACGGCCATGATCACCAACTCCACCGCCGTCATGATGACCACCGTGGCCGGTGACGAGCAGGGCATCGGCTACATCTCCCTGGGCTCTCTCAACGACACGGTGAAGGCCCTCAAGATCGACGACGTCGAGGCCACCGTGGACAACGTCAAGGCCGGCACCTACAAGGTCGTGCGCCCCTTCAACATCGTCACCAACGGCGAGCTTGACGCGCTCGACGAGGTCAGCGCCGATTTCGTGAACTACATCCTGTCGGCTGACGGCCAGAAGGTCATCGAGGACAACGGCTACATCGCCGCAGTCGAGGATGCCGCTGCCTATGAGGCCGCCGGGGTCTCCGGCAAGGTCGTCGTGGCCGGCTCCTCCTCGGTCACGCCCGTCATGGAGAAGCTCGCTGAGGCCTACCAGGCCCTGAACGCCGACGTCACCGTCGAGGTGCAGCAGTCCGACTCCTCTACGGGCGTCTCCATGGCCATCGAGGGCACCTGCAACATCGGCATGGCTTCCCGCGACATCAAGGACTCCGAGGCTGAGAAGGGTGCCGTGGCCACCGTCATCGCCCGCGACGGCATCGCCGTCATCGTGTGCCCCGACGCTCCCATCGACGGCCTCACGACCGCCCAGGTGCGCGCCATCTACACCGGTGAGGTCACGACCTGGGAGGACGCTCTGGCTTATGTCGACCCCGAGGCTGACAAGGCCGACGAGGGCGACGCCAAGGCGGAGGGCGACAAGGCCGCCGACGCCAAGGCTGACGAGGCCAAGGATGCAGACAAGTCCGCTGACAAGGCGAGCAAGTAAGGAACCCAACATATGACACGCGCCCAAGTCAAAGAGGGCCTGGCGCGCGCAGGGTTTGCGGCCGCCGCAGGGATTTGCATCCTTGCGGTGGCCCTTATCTGCGTGTTCCTGTTTGCAAACGGTGTGCCCGCCATTGCCCAGATCGGCCCGGTCGACTTCCTGCTCGGCACGAAGTGGAAGCCCGGCAACGACATCTACGGTATCTTCCCCATGATAATCGGCAGCATCTATGCCACCGCCGGAGCCATCATCGTCGGCGTTCCGTCAGGGTTTTTGTGCGCCGTCTTTCTCTCCCGCTTCGCCAACAAGGGAGTGTGCCGCGTGCTCAGCCACGGGGTTGAGCTGCTTGCCGGCATCCCGTCGGTCGTCTACGGCTTCTTCGGCCTCATGGTGTTCGTGCCGTTCATCCGAACGTACCTGCCGGGCAAGGGCCTGTCGCTCCTCGCTGCGGCTCTGATCCTGGGCATCATGATTCTGCCCACCGTCATCACCGTGGCGAAGAATGCGCTCGACGCCGTGCCCAAGCGTTACTACGAGGGGGCCCTTGCCCTGGGCGGCGACCACGAGCGCGCCGTGTTCGGCGTCGTGGTGCCGGCCGCTGCCTCGGGCATCCTGGCGGGCGTCGTGCTGGGCATCGGACGCGCCATCGGCGAGACCATGGCCGTCGTCATGGTCGCGGGCAACTCGCCCGTCATTCCCGACTCCATCTTCTCCTCGGTGCGCACCATGACGGCAAACATCGTGCTCGAAATGGGCTACGCCACCGACCTGCACCGCGAGGCCCTCATTGCCACAGGCGTGGTTCTGTTCGTGTTCATCCTGCTCATCACCCTGCTGCTGCAAGCCATCAAGAAGAGGAGCGTGGTCGCATGAGGACGCTTGCCGGTGCGGCTTTCGACCGCGTGCGCCCTCAGGGCACACGGCCCATGGCGCTTGTGCAGCGCGGCCTGGTCTATGTGGGCGCGGCGTTCGCGGCCCTTGTGCTCGTGGGCATCGTGGGCTACATCTGCGTGATGGGCATCCCGCAGCTCAAGCCCTCGCTTTTTGAGTGGGAGTACAACTCCGACAACGTCTCGCTCATGCCCGCGCTCGTGAACACGCTGCTCATGGCGGCGCTGGCACTTCTCATCGCCGTGCCCATCGGTGTGGGAAGCGCCATCTACCTCGTGGAGTACGCCCCGCGCGCCAGCCGCTTCGTCAAGCTCGTGCGCATTACCGCCGAGACGTTGCAGGGCATCCCCTCCATCGTGTACGGCCTGTTCGGCGCGCTCTTCTTCGTGACCATGTGCCACTGGGGGCTGTCGCTGCTGTCGGGCGCGTGCACCCTGGCCATCATGGTGCTGCCCGTCATCATGCGCACCACCGAGGAGGCCCTGCTTGCCGTGCCCGACGCCTACCGCCAGGGCGGCTATGGCCTGGGGGCAGGCAGGCTGCGCACGGTCTTTCGCTGCGTGCTGCCCAGCGCCATGCCCGGCATCCTGGGCGGCGTGATTCTCGCCCTGGGACGTTGCGTGGGCGAGGTGGCCGCGCTCATCTTCACGGCCGGCTCCATCGCGGCAATCCCCGACTTCGCCTCCGAGGGCCTGGGCGCCGTCTTCGACTCGGCCCGCACGCTTGCCGTGCACATGTACGTGCTCTCCAGCGAGGGTCTGCACATCGGCGAGACGTATGCCACGGCCGTCGTGCTGCTCGTGCTCGTCTTGATTGTCAACCTGGCCACGGCCGCCACGGCCCGCCGTATGAACAAAGGGGTTCAAAGTGACTAGCGTATCGAGTGCCGCCTCATCTGTTGCCTCCCTGCTGGGGCAGGTGGCCGCCGAGGCCGCCGCGAGCCCCGCCGTCGCCATGGCGGCCGTGGCCCCCAAGATGGGCGTCGAGGCGCTCAACCTGTACTACCGTGACTTCCATGCGCTCAAGGACGTCTCCATCTCTTTCCCGGCCAACAAGGTCACGGCGCTCATCGGCCCTTCCGGCTGCGGCAAATCGACGCTGCTCAAAACCCTGAACCGCATGAACGACCTCGTGGAGGGCTGCCGCGTGGAGGGCAAGGTTACGCTTGACCGCGACGACGCCTACCATGATATGGCCGCCACCGAGCTGCGCCGCCGCGTGGGCATGGTGTTCCAGCAGCCCAACCCCTTCCCCATGAGCGTGTACGACAACGTGGCGTTCGGCCCGCGCACCCACGGCATCCGCGACCGCAAGGAGCTTGACCGCATCGTGGAGAAGTCCCTGCGTCAGGCTGCCATCTGGGACGAGCTCAAGGACCGCCTCAAGAAGAACGCGCTGGGCCTGTCGGGCGGCCAGCAGCAGCGCCTTTGCATCGCGCGTGCCCTGGCGGTGGAGCCCGAGGTGCTGCTCATGGACGAGTCCACGAGCGCGCTCGACCCCATTTCCACGGCAAAGATCGAGGAGCTCGTGGGCGAGCTGAAGCGCGACTACACCGTCATCATGGTCACGCACAACATGCAACAGGCGCAGCGCATCGCCGACCGCACGGCATTCTTCCTGCTCGGCGAAATGGTGGAGTGCGCAAGCACGAAGGACGTCTTCGAGCATCCGCGCGACAAGCGCACCGCCGACTACGTCGGTGGCCGCTTCGGCTAATGGGATGCTGCGGAACCTCGCCCGCTTCTTACTTCCCTCCTGACTTTACAGAAGCTTTACGTGGGCATTGCTTTCCTCATGCTTCCTTTTGACATCCTGATGCTTGTCAAATGAGGGAGCCTTTTGAGGAGGTCGGGCATGGCAGTTGACTTGCCCAGTGTTCTATCTGCAATCGTCGCAAACCCGGTGCTCGGCATCATCGTTGTGCTGTGCCTGGGCGCCACCATGGTGAACGGCGCCACCGATGCGCCCAACGCCATCGCCACCGTGGTGGGGACGCGCGCCATGCCCGCCGGCCGTGCCATCGCCATGGCCGCCGTGTGCAACTTCGTGGGCCTCGTGGGCATCACGATGATTTCGACCGCCGTTGCCGGCACCATCTTCGGAATGGTTGACTTCGGCGGCGACAACCATGCTGCCCTCGTGGCGCTTGCCGCCGCCATGGTCGCCATCATCGTGTGGGGCGTGGCGGCCTGGGCGCTGGGTATCCCCACGAGCCAGAGCCACTCGCTCATCGCCGGCATCACCGGCGCGGCCATTGCGCTGCAGGGCGGCCTGGGCGGCATCAACGTCGACCAGTGGATGAAGGTCATCTACGGCCTCGTCATCTCAACGGTGTTGGGCTTCGGTACCGGCTGGCTTTTCGTCCGTCTCATCAAGAGGGCGTGCGCCGCCTTGGACCGCGCCCACACCACGACGTTCTTCAAATGGGCCCAGATTGTGGCCGGTGCCGGCGTGGCGGTGCTGCATGGCGCGCAAGACGGCCAGAAGTTCCTCTCGCTTGCGATGCTCGCCGTGATGCTGGGCGTCTACGGCACGCCCGAGATGAGCGGCTTCCCCCTGTGGCTCATCGTGCTCGTGAGCCTCGCCATGTCGCTGGGCACGGCGGTGGGCGGCCGCAAGATCATCAAGTCGGTGGGCATGAGCATGGTGAAGATGGAGCAGTACCAGGGTTTCGCCGCGTGCCTGTCCGCCTGCTTCTGCATCGGCCTTGCCACGTTCACCGGCATGCCCGTCTCCACCACGCACACCAAGACCACGGCCATCATGGGCGTGGGGGCCGAGAAGAGCCTGCGCAGCGTGAAATGGAACCTGGCGGGCCGCATGGTACTCACCTGGGTGCTCACGTTTCCTGGCTGCGGGCTTTTGGCCTGGGCATTCACCTACCTGTTTCTGCTCATTATGTAAGGGGAGAATGCACGATGATTGACGCGAAGGCATATGAGAGAGGCACGCGCATGGCGGGCAAGCGGGGCTTTGATTATTTCGAGGCGTATAAGAGCCAGGCGCGGTACTGCGAGGAAATCGCCCAGAACCTCAAGCACGGCATGGAGGCGGGGGAGCTGGGGGGCCGTACGCTCACCGACGCGCTCCATACAGTGGAAAACGATGCCGACCATGTGAACCACGAGATTCAGAGCCATCTGCTTTCCGACTTCGTGGTGCCGCTTGAACGCGATGGCATGGGGGCGCTCGCCCACAGCCTCGACGACGTGGTGGATGCCATCGAGCAGATTGCCATCCAGGCCTACATCTTCGACATCTCCGAGCTTCCCCATGACGCCGCGGTGATGGTGTCCATGCTTGTCTACGCCTGCGCCGACCTCAAGTGCGCCCTGTACGGTCTTTCGGGCTTTGCCAAGCACGCCGCCGAGATCGACAAGCATCTTGTGAAGGTCCAGTCTTATGAGAGCGACTGCGACCGTATATATATAGATGCGGCCCATGCGCTTTACGCTGACAAAGAGGCCGATCCCGAGAGCCGCAGGCTTGCCCATGCCATGCTCGACATGGTGGAGGAGGCCATGGACAGCGTGGAGAACGCCGCCGAACGCGTCCAGGCCCTCATTGTCCAAAGCGTATAATCTGCGGCAAGCGTGGACGGCGGGATTCTTGAAGGGGCCGATTGCATGATTTACTACGTCGAGGACGAGGTCAACATTCGCGAGCTTGCCCTGTACGCGCTCAAGCAGGCGGGCCTGGAGGCCGAGGGGTTTCCGAGCGCGGGGCCGTTTCGCGAGGCGCTGGGCCGGCGCGTGCCCGACCTCGTGCTGCTCGACATCATGCTTCCCGGCACCGACGGCCTGGCGTTGTTGGCCGAGCTGCGCCACGATGCGCGATACGCGCATATCCCCGTGATGATGCTCACCGCCAAGGGCACCGAGTTCGACAAGGTGGTGGGGCTCGATGCCGGCGCTGACGACTACCTGGCAAAACCATTCGGCATGATGGAGCTCGTCAGTCGCTGCAACGCCCTGCTTCGTCGTGCGGCGCGTGCAAGCGCGGCCGCGCCGGAGCCTGCCGATGTGCTTGAGTGCGGGCCTATCGAGCTGGACCGTGACGCGCGCGAGGTTCGGGCGGGCGGCGCGCCCGTGGAGCTCACGCTCAAGGAGTTCGACCTGCTTGCCGAACTCATGGCAAACCAGGGCCGCGTGCTCAGCCGCGCCCAGCTGCTCGAGCGCGTGTGGGAGATAACCTATGTGGGCGAGACGCGCACGGTTGACGCGCACGTGCAGACGCTGCGTCACAAGCTCTCGGTGGCATGCCCGGGTGCCGAGGAGTGCATCCAGACGGTACGCGGCGTGGGCTACCGTGCCAAGGGCCCGGTGGAGAATGGCTGAGGCCAAGGAGACGTCGGGCGCTGCGGCAGTCCAAGGCGCCGCTAGACAAGGAGAGGCGGGCGTTTCCCGGGGCACTGGTTGCGTTGACGACGTGCCTGCCTTTTCGGATGGCGACGGCGCCTCCTCGCCCAAGCACCCCTCGCTGCGCACGCGTATGTTCGCCGTGCTCTTTGGCGTGTCGTTTGCGGTGATGCTTGCCGTGACGGTGGCCGTGGCTGCCGTGTGCTTCTGGGTGTATGAGGGCGATGCCGAGGAATTGCTGCTCTCGCAGGCCCGTGCCACCGCCGCCCTTATCGATACGGAAGGCGATGAGGCCCAAAAGGCCGCCGAGCTCGAGCGCATTCCTTTTGTAGACGTGCGCTGCACGCTCATCTCCTCTGCGGGCGAGGTCTTGTATGACAACTGGGAAGACGCCTCTCGGCTCGGCAGCCATGCCGACCGCGAGGAGGTGCAGGAGGCAAAGACCCAGCAGCAGGCAACGGTGCTGCGCCGCTCCACCACGCTGGGCAGCGACGCGCTCTACGCCGCCATCCTGCTGAAAGACGGCTCTGTGCTGCGTCTGGCGGAGGTGCGCACCTCGCTGCCGTCGTTCTTGGGCGGCATGGCCTTGCCGCTTGTGGTGTCGCTTGTTGCTATCGTCGTCGTGTCGGTGTTTGTGTCGCGCCTGCTCACCGAGCATATCGTGCGGCCGTTGCGCGATATCGACCTGTCGTGCCCCACGAAAAACGACGCGTATCGCGAGCTTCAGCCCCTGCTTGAGCGCATCGACGCCCAATATCGCGAGCTTGCCGCGCAAAACGTGGAGCTTGAGCATGCCAACAACATGCGCCGCGAGTTCACGGGCAACGTGAGCCACGAGATGAAGACCCCCTTGCAGGTCATCGGGGGCTATGCCGAGCTCATGGAGGCCGGCATGGTGCCTGAGCAGGACGTGCCGCGCTTTGCCGGGCTCATCCGCACAGAGGCCAGCTCCATGCGCACGCTCATCGACGATGTGCTGACGCTGTCGCGCCTCGACGAGCAGGGGGCAGGCCAGGGGCAAGGCGACCCGGTGGACCTGGCGCAGGTGTGCCGCCGCGTGTCCGAGCGCTTGGCGCCGCGCGCCCAGGAGCGTGGGGAGTCCATCCAGCTTGCATGCCGGGGGGCGCATGTCGTGCGCGCCTCTGCGTCGCTTGCCGAGCAGATGGTGTACAACCTGGTGGACAACGCCGTGCGCTACAACCGCGACGGCGGCCTTGTGCTCGTGACGCTTGCAAGTGACGACTCCACCGTGGAGCTCGAGGTGTCAGACGAGGGCCCGGGCATCCCCCCTGAGCTGCGCGAGCGCGTGTTCGAGCGATTCTTCCGCGTCGATGCCAGCCGCTCTCGCGAGACCGGCGGCACGGGTCTGGGCCTGGCAATCGTGAAGCACGCCGCCGAGACGCTGGGCGGCACCGTCTCCATCTCCGACTCCCCCTGCGGCGGTGCCCGCTTCATCGTCAAACTCCCCGCCTGCAAACCAGACCCCACAGCCTAACGGCGCGTGAGGTTCCGCCCCTTTAAAAGTAGGTTCTCGTCCGCAAGGCGTCGGGAGGTGAAGTGTACTGGACGTACTCGAACCTCCCGAGAACGCAGCGGACGAGGTCCCGTCCATCAAAGGCGGGTTCTGATGCGCAAGGCGCACGGAGCCGATGCGTACTGGACGTACGTGAGGCTCCGTGGAACGCAGCACATCAGGTTCCGCAACTTACTTTCCGGACGTGGACGGTGTTTTCTTGGGTGAGGGCGCACCCAGTCACCGGGTCGCGATGCAGCGGTGTGTGGTCGAAAGGGCCCACGCCGAGCTGGCCTGGGGCGGCGGTATGCCGGGCGGCATGCTTGCCGGAGCGCCCGCCGGGGCTTGCGTTGGTGAAGAGCGCCTCGGGATGCAGGTCGTTCGTCACGCGCAGCACCGCATGGTCGCTGCCCAGCTCCGAGTAAATCTCGACGACCTCGCCGTCTTCAAGCCCCAGCTCGCGGGCCCGTGCCGTGTTCATCCACACGGCGGCATATGCGTCGGCCTGTATGCTGCCCGGCGCGTGCCTACGCGCGTGGTGGTCCACCGAGGTATGGTTGCCAAACGAGCTGTTGCCGCTGATGAGCCGGAAGCCGTCTTTGTCGGGAGACACGAGCGGCGCCTGCCAGAAGGGGCACCGCCCCAGGCCGGCCTCTTCCCACAGGCTGCTTGCAAACTCGACTTTTCCCGACGGCACGCGAATCTCGGGCTCTCCTGTGCGCGGCGGCACGGGGAGCCCGGTGCTCACCCACCCCTTGTCGTACAGCTTATCGAGGTCAACGCCATAGGGGGCCAGCTGGGCTTTTGCCAAGTCGAGCAGGGTGAAGGTGAAGTATCGCCCGACTCCCAGGCGTTCTGCCAGGTCGTATGCCATGGCGCGGGCGGGCTTGAGGCCTGGCGGCGGCTCGAGGACGCGCTTACGGGCATAGAACGACGTTCCCTCAACGCCGATGCCGCGGTCGCATTCAAGTGCGGTGAGGTCGGGCAACACGACGTCGGCCAGACGGGCCGTCTCGCTCATGCGCACGTCTATTGCCACGAGCAGGTCGAGCTTGCCCACGAGGTCGGTCCAGGCGCGGGCGTTGCCGTAGCCCATGACGGGGTTGGACGCGTAGGCGATGAGCCCGTGGATCTCGCCGAGCTCAATCGACTCGCCGACGGTGGTGCACAGCCCCTCCTCGGCGTTGACGAGCGGGTAGCGCTCAGAGCCTGCCTTGGGCGCCTCAGGCACGGGAGGTGCCGGAAAGTGCTTGGGATCGAGCGTACCCAGCGGCAGCTCGAAGGGAGGGTTGAGGTTGCCGCCCACCTGTCCGTAGTTTCCGAGCAAGGCGTTGACCAGGGCTATCATGCGCGCGGTCTGCGTGGAGTTCACATATGCGATGCCCAGGCCCCCGTGCAGGCCGCAGTCTACGACCGCGCGGGGCCGCGCCGTTCCCAGCCCGCGAGCCACCTCCACGACGTCGCGCGCGTCGATTCCGCACGTATGGGCGCACCAGGCGGGCGTGTAGGGCAGCATGGCCTGGGCGAATTCGTCAAAACCGAGCGTATAGCGTTCAATAAAGGCATGGTCCACCAGGTCTTCTTCTATGAGCACATGTGCGACGCTCAGTAAAAAGGCCAGGTCGGTGCCGGGGCGCAGCCCCACCCACTTCGTTGCCTTGACGCCTGTGGAGGAGCGGCGCGGATCCACCGCCACCACCTTGCCGCCGCGTGCAAGCACGCCCTTGAGCACGTTCGCCGTATGCGGGTCTCCTGCATCGAGAGGCGAGCGGCCCAGGTAGACGATATAGTCGGTATGTGCCAAGTCCGACTGGGGCGAGTAGCCCAGCGTATGGTACCAGCCTGTAAGGCGCGCGTCCTCGCAGGCGCCCACTTCAGAATAGACGTTGGGGGAGCCCAGGGCGGCAAAGAGCCGGTGGAAATAGAGGCTCGCGCGCGACGCGATGCCGGTGGTGCAGGCAAGCGCCGTCGGCCCGTGGAGGTCGATGACCCGCTGAATTCCCTCAGCTATGCGTGCATACGCCTCGTCGTAGCTTGCAGGTTTCAGTGCGCCGGTCGCCTTGTTCCTTACGAGCGGGCCCATGAGGCGCTCGGGATTGAGATGGGCGTTGAGGCGCCGCCGCCCCCGCCGACACAGGCTGGGCGACTGGTGGGGGTGCCCCTCGACGGGCATGCGTGCGCTCACCCTGCCGTCTTCGCTCACATGTGCACAGAATGCGCAATCTGAGTAACAGCCCGTGCACACGGTCACTATGTCGTTGCGGAGGGACGCCCCATGGGCGGCGTTGTCTTTGGGCACGGCCTGCCTTCTTGAGTCAAAACGGGAGATAAAAAAGACGCCACGCCGCAAGATACGGCATGGCGTCTGACATTTGATGCAGAAACGCAGGTAAAACGGCATGCGGACCAAAATTGCCCCGATTTGGGGCAGACCCATTTTGGGCCTAATCCAGCAAAAACGATAAGACTTTACAGGTCGGCCGGGTCGAGCAGCTTGTAACCGGCGGCCTTGATGGCCACCTCGGCCACGTCGGCGTCGCGGATCTTGAGGACGTCGATGGCATGCTCGCCCTTGTAGGAGAAGCAGTAGCCGTACTCGATGTTCACGTTCATGTCGTCGAGCTTGGCAAGCAGCTTGGCCAAGCCGCCGGGCTGGTTGTCCACGGCGATGGCGGTCACGCGCGTCACGTTCACGCGGTAGTCTGCCGCACGCAGCACCTCGGCGGCCCGCTCGGGCTCGGCGCAGATGATGCGCACGACGCCGTAGTCGGCCGTGTCGGCGATGGTGAGCGCCTGCATGTCGATGCCGGCCTCGCCCAGCGCCGCGCACAGCGACGACAGACGGCCCGACTTGTTCTCAAGGAAAACGGTAATCTGTGAAATCATGGCATGCCTCCTTATATCCTCGGGGCGTCTTTTTAGATACGATGATCAATCACGCGCTTGGCCTTGCCCTCGGAGCGGGGTATGCTCATCGGCTCGACGATCTTCACCTTGATGCCGATGGACAGCGCGCTCTTGAGCTTGTCCTGGATCTGCTTCTGGACGGCCTCGATGGCACCGATCTCGTCGAAGTCGAAGCCCTGCTCGGGCTCCACCTTGAGCGTGACGGCGTCCAGCGCGCCCTGGCGGGTGAGTTCGATCTGGTACCAGGAGCTGACCTGCGGGAACGTCTTCATGACGTCCTCAATCTGCGAGGGGAAGACGTTGACGCCGCGGATGATGAGCATGTCGTCGGTGCGGCCGTGCAGGCGGTCGATGCGGCGATGCGTGCGCCCGCAGGCGCACTCGCCGGGCAGGATACGCGTGATGTCGCGCGTGCGGTAGCGCACGACCGGCGTCGCCTCGCGGTCGACCGTGGTGAGCACGAGCTCGCCCCACTCGCCGTCGGGCAGCACCTCGCCGGTGGCGGGGTCGATGATCTCGGCGATGAAGTGGTCCTCGGCCAGGTGCAGGCCGGTCTGCTCCATGCACTCGATGGCCACGCCCGGGCCCATGGTCTCGGTGAGGCCGTAGACGTCGAGAGCCTTGTAGTTGAGCTTGCGCTCAAGCTCGGCGCGGAAGTTGTCGGAGAAGGCCTCGGCGCCGTGGATGCCGGCGCGCAGGTGGAACTCCTTGGCAGGGTCGATGCCCATGGAGATGGCCGTGTCGGCGATGTGCATGGCGTAGGAGGGCGTGCAGCAGATGATGGTGGAGCCCATCTCGCGCAGCACGCGAATCTGGCGCTCGGTGTTGCCGGCGCTCATGGGGATGGTGGTGCAGCCGGCCTTGATGCTGCCGTAATGGGCACCCAGGCCGCCCGTGAACAGGCCGTAACCGTAGCACACGTGGCAGATGTCGTCCTCGCCGCCGTCGGCGTACTCGATGCCGCGGGCGAAGCAGTCGCCCCAGATGTCGAGGTCGTGCTCGGTATAGCCG
>CAKUKJ010000006.1 GCA_934662525.1 uncultured Coriobacteriales bacterium
CGCTTTGCAGCGTGCCGAGGGCGGGCAGGTCAAACCCGTAGCGGTCGACGCTGCCGCGCTCCCGGTCGTCGCCTGGATTGTCGCAGACCAGGTAGTGATTGGTGCTGGTCTCGAACGGGCCCGCCGGCCAGGCCGACGTGTCCTCGGGTGAGGCGACCTACACCGTGTACGCCGCAGCGGCCAACGTCGTGGGCATCGAGCTGCCCGAACGACTCGAGATGAAAAGCGGGCAAAGCGTGCAGCCCACCCTTCAAGCCACAGTCGAGGGCACGCTCTGGTATGGCTCGGCAGGCTATTCCTATGACTTCACAGGCTCGACGGTGACCGTGCAAACGGGCAATTTCATTTGGAACAGCTCGAACACCTCCGTCGTCTCAGCCACCTCCGACGGCACGCTCACCGCGCTCAAAGCCGGCACCGTCACCATCAGCTCCACCGACCCCGACGGCTCCAACCCGCGCTTCGGCGGCGTGGTGGTGGACGGGGGCGGCTCTACGGCCAAATACGACCTGGGCGAATGCACGATCGTGGGCATCACCGGCGACGACGGCAAGGGCAACTTCTACCTCAACGACCAAGGCGGTGTCACGATGCCGGCCTTCAGCGTCATGGCGCCCGACGGCACCGTCATCGACCCCGTGAACTATGTGGCGACCATCAACTACAACGAGCGGACCTCCATAGCCGTGCTCACGGTGAAGGCGAACTCCAAGAGCGAGCTATGCTCTGGCATCGCCACCAAACAGCTCAACGTCGTGGATCCCGCCACCCAGACGGCCCAGGACGACACCGCAGACGAGGCGGGGGCCGCTGACGCGGGCGATGCGCAGGGCGGCGAAGAGGCCGCAGGCGAAACCGAAGCCGGCAACGATGACAGCTCCAACGAGGCCGACGGCGACGCAGGCGACCCTCAAGACGCGCAGGCAGACTCGACCTCCGCCGAGGACGGCGCGAATGACGGCGCCAGCTCCCCCGAAGCAGCCGACGAGTCCGCCGGCACCGACCCGTCGGTCGAGACCGAAACCCAGCAGCCCGCCGAGGACGGCGCAGGCGCGCAAGACTCGACCGCCGGAGCGGGCGAAACCGTCGAAACCGCAAAGAGCATCGAATCCGGCCAGCTCACGCTCAGCTTCTCGTCGCTGACCTACACGGGTTCTCCCATCGAGGCCACGAGCGCCACGGTCTCGCTCGGCGACCAGGAGCTCGTGGAGGGCACAGACTTCACCGTGTCCTACTCCAACAACGTCTCCGTGGGAACCGCCACGGCCACGGCCACGGGCGTCGGCGCCTATCGCGGCACGTTGAGCACGACGTTCGACATATCAGCCGCCAACCTGCGGCAGGCAAGCGTCACGATGCCCAACCTCGCATACACCGGAGGCGCGCTTACTCCCCAGCCCGCAAGCGTCACATATGAGGCCGACGGCGTCACAACGGCGCTCGAGCTGGGCGTCGACTACCGCATTGCAGGCTACACCGACAACACGGACGTGGGCAATGCGACCATCGTGCTGCAGGGCATGGGCAACTTCACCGGCATGCTCATCGCCAATTGGAAGGTCGTAGACCAAGGCAACGGCGACGCAGGCGTCACGTTGACCATCCCTCAAACGGACGACGCGACCGACGTGGCCGGCATGCTTGCGCTCGGCCTTGCCGGCATGGGAAGCTGCGCTGCCGCCGGCATCTTGATGGCACGGGCCCGCCGTCGCGCAGACTCCGGCGCGGCTTCGGCCGAAAGGTAGCGCTATGGACCCCATCACCCAGCATATGCTGCTGCTTTTCGCAGTGGCCCTTGTCGTCACGCTGGCCATGGTGCCTCTTGCGAAGCACATCGCGTACAGGCTCGGCGCCATCGACAGGCCCGACAGCAGGCGCATCAACAAGGTGCCCATCCCCCGCATGGGCGGGATCGCCATGTTTTGCGGCCTTGCGGTTGCCGTGATCGTGCAGGTGGCAGGCACGGTCTTTCTAGGCTGGCCCACCGTGTTCGTTCCGCACCACCAGCTTGAGGGCGTTGACTACAAGCTGCTGGCGCTCTCGGTGTGCATCGTCTTCGCCACCGGCGCCATCGACGACGTGCGCAGCCTCAAGCCCCACCAGAAGCTTCTCGGTCAGATTGTCGCGGCGTGCGTGGCGGCCGCCTCGGGGCTTGTGATCGGTAACATCGCCAATCCCCAAACGGCCGAGCTTGTGCCCATCGGCTGGCTCGCCTATCCCATAACCGTGGTTTACCTCGTGGCATTCACAAACGTCATCAACCTCATCGACGGCCTCGACGGCCTCGCCGCAGGCATCACCGCCATATCGTGCGCTGCCATGTTCTACCTTTCATGCGAGGCGCGTCAAATTGACGCCGCCGTGCTCGCATGCGTGCTTGCCGGGTGCTGCCTGGGTTTTCTGCGATACAACTTTCATCCCGCGTCTATATTCATGGGCGACTGCGGATCGAACATGCTCGGTTTTTTGCTCGGCGTCATAGCGTTGCTCGGAGTAAACCGCGTGGCCGCCGCAACGACGCTCATCGTGCCGCTCGTCATCGCCGGGGTGCCCATCATCGACACGTTCGCCGCGATTGTGCGCCGCCGTCGCGGCCACACGGCCATCTCGCAGGCCGATACGGGCCATATCCAACACAGGCTCATCAAGCAGGGCTTCGACCAGAGACAAGCTGCCCTGATGATTTACGGCTGGTCCATTCTGCTTGCCGCAGGGGCCGTCTTGATGACCAAGGTGGCGCTCCCCATGCGTTTCTTGGTGTTCGCCGCCCTGGTTGCCGTCTCAGCGCTCTTCATCAAGAGGCTTCACCTCTTCGAACCGGTCTTGCTGCATCATTACAACCCCAAGACCCATACCGACGAGATCATAAGCGTCGACGACATTGAGAAAGACCCGCACAGCTGAGCGAAGCGGCATCGCCGCCTCGGCTCTCCTGCCGCACCCACGCCTGTTTGCGCTTGACTTGCCCCGTGCTTGTTAATGCTTGTTAAAAGACGTCGCGCATGAAAAGAGGCCGCCTCTCGCTGTGGAGAGACGGCCTCTTGTAAGATGCAAGAATGCTCAGGCGGAAAGCAGACCTTAGGCGTTCTGAGCGGCGCGGGCGGTGGCCACGGCATTCTTGGCGATGGTGCACAGGTCGGCGAAGGAGGCGGCGTCCTCGATGGCCATCTGGGACAGGACCTTGCGGTCGAGCTCGATGCCGGCCAGCTTCATGCCGTACATGAACTGGGAGTAGCTGATGCCGTTGATGCGGCAGCCGGCGTTGATGCGGGCAATCCAGAGCTTGCGAATCTCGCGCTTCTTGGTGCGGCGATCGCGGTACTGGTACATCAGAGAGTGACGCACCTGCTCCTTGGCCTTGCGGTAGCAACGCGAACGGGCTCCGTAGTAGCCCTTCGCCATCTTGAGAATGCGACGACGCTTCTTCTTGGCATTAAGAGAACGCTTGATGCGAGCCATAGTTAGTCACTCCTTGTGACGAGGGAACGATAAGGAAAGAATCGGCCTTTAGTGATCGAGAACCGACTTGACGTACTTGCACTTCTCGGTCTTGTCCAGAGCGACCTGGCCGCGCAGCTGGCGCTTGCGCTTGGCGGTCTTCTTGGTCAGGATGTGGCGCTTGTTGCGCTGCACGTGCATGAGCTTGCCGGTGCCAGTCTTGCGGAAGCGCTTGGCGACCGTCTTGTCGGTCTTCATCTTAGGCATTGAGGTTCTCCTTATGTCTCGTACCCGGACACGGCGCGTCCAGGTTGGTACCGATGGGGATTACTGCTCCTGAGCCTGCTCGGGGGCGGGCTTGGAAGACTTGGCGGCCGCACTGGGACGTACCGGGGCGACCATCATGTGCATGTTGCGGCCCTCGAGTTTCGGGGGAACCTCGACCGTGCACACGTCCTTCAAATCCTCAGCAAGCTTCTCAAGCATGTTGAGGCCGATCTCGGGGTGGGCCATCTCGCGACCGCGGAACATGATCGTAATCTTGACCTTGGCACCGCCTGCCAGGAAACGCTCGACATGGCGCTTCTTGGTCTCGTAGTCGCCCGTGTCGATCTTCGGGCGGAACTTCATCTCTTTGACGTCGACCTTGGCCTGGTTCTTACGGGCGGCCTTGGCCTTGATCTCCTGCTCGTACTTGTACTTGCCGTAGTTCATGACTCGGCACACAGGCGGTTCAGAGTTCGGGGAAATCTCGACGAGGTCGAGGCCCTGGTCGTCTGCCACGCGCTGGGCATCGCGAATAGCAAAGATACCGAGCTGACTTCCGTCAACGCCGATCAAACGGCAGGTCGCACAACGGATTTCGTCGTTGATGCGAGGCTCATCGGACTTAGCTATGCGAAACACCTCCTTCGTATCCCGCACGTGCGGGAAGACTGAAACAAAAAAATCCCGAACGCCTTGGGGAAGACGCCCGGGAGAATACGATAGCGAAGCCAAAAAGGCAGCAAATATCATGTTCTACCAGACAGCAACCATAAGGCGCCGCAAGGTGGGGCTCATCACCCGCTTGCAATCTTGCCATGGAAGGCAAAACCCGATGAATAATACGCGCCCCTGCGCATACATGCAAGAGCGCGAAAGATCCTCCCGAAGGTCTCGACAAACTGCCCACACGTCAACCGGGATTTGAACGCGAGGCCCAGAACTTACCGCTTGCCGGGCACCCACTGGGCGGCGGGGCTTGCGGCAAAGGAGGCCTCGGCGTCGGCGTCGAGCTGTTGAAGCGTCTCAAGCACAGGCTCGCCCGTCAGCGGCGAGACCTCGGCCCCCTCGAACCCCAGGGTCGCAAAATAGTCGGCAGGCGTCTCGGCGCGGCGAATCAGTTTGTGCGACCCGTCCTCGCACAGCAGCACCTCGGCGGAGCGCAGCTTGCCGTTGTAGTTGTAGCCCATGGCATGGCCGTGAGCGCCGGCGGTATGAATGAAGAGGTAGTCGCCCATGTCAATCTTGGGAAGGGCGCGATCGACGGCAAACTTGTCGCAGTTCTCGCACAGGCCGCCCACGACGTCGTAAACATGGTCGCAAGGCTCGTTCTCCTTGCCCAGGACCGTCACATGGTGATAGGCGCCGTAAATGGCAGGGCGCATGAGGTTGGCGGCGCAGGCATCGACGCCGATGTACTCCTTGTAGATATGCTTCTCGTGGATGGCCTGCGTGATGAGCGCGCCGAAGGGGGCGAGCATGAAACGGCCCATCTCGGTGAGGATGGCGACGTCGCCCATACCGGCAGGCACCAGGATCCGGTCGTAAGCCTCGTGCACCCCCGCCCCAATGACGGCGATGTCGTTGGCCGGCTGCTCGGGGCGGTAGTCCACGCCCACGCCACCCGACAGGTTAACATAGCCGATATGGACGTCGGCGGCCTTGGACACGCGCACCGCAAGCTCGAAGAGCTCGGCGGCAAGTGCGGGGTAGTAGTCGTTCGTCACCGTGTTGGAGGCAAGGAACGCATGGATGCCGAAGTTCTTGGCGCCCATGGCCTTAAGGCGTCGGAAGGCCTCGACCATGTCGGCCTCGCCCATGCCGTACTTGGAGTCGCCGGGGTTGTCCATAATGTCGTTGCCCAGTTCGTAGACACCGCCGGGGTTGTAGCGGCAGAAAACGGTCTCGGGGACATGGGCGACCTCCTCCAGGAAGTCGACCATGGTGATGTCATCGAGGTTGATGAGGGCCCCGAGCTGGGCGGCCTCATACATGTCGAGCGCCGGGGTCTCGTTGGACGAGAACATGATCTCGTGGCCTTTGAAGCCGCAGGCCTGCGAAAGGAGCAGCTCGGTGTAGCTGGAGCAGTCGACGCCGCAGCCTTCCTCATGCAGGATGCGCAGAAGCGTGGGGTTGGGTGTGGCCTTCACGGCGAAGTGCTCCTTGAAGCCGGGGTTCCAGGCAAAGGCGGCGTTGACGGCGCGGGCGCGGGCGCGAATGCCCGCCTCGTCGTAGAGGTGGAACGGGGTGGGCACATCCTGAGCGATGGCTTCGATCTGCTCAAGGGTGGCAAAGGGTTTCTTTTCCATGGGATACCTTCCATACAGCGAGACTGACGGGCAAGAGACTACGGCACGCGCGTTTCGTTCGTGTTGAGAGCCTGTTGAAAGGTTGGGTTTCTTCATCTTGGCTTCATCAACACGACCGAATGTGTGCTATGCTTGCCTTCTAAGCCCGAGTGGCGGAATGGCAGACGCGGAGGTCTCAAAAACCTTTGTCGCAAGACGTGTGAGTTCGAGTCTCACCTCGGGCACCATTCCAAGCGTGTTGACGAGCAGGCCGGTCGCCCATGAGGCGGTCGGCCTGCTTTTGTTTTGGGCAACCTGAGATTCGGGCAGGCCATGGGCATTTCCGTGACCAAAGCCCTATAAACGAAAAAAGGCCAAGCAGCTTTTTGCCGCCTGACCTGGTGTTTTGAGTGGTGGCCAGAAAGGGATTCGAACCCCTGACACGAGGATTTTCAGTCCTCTGCTCTACCAACTGAGCTATCTGGCCGCAAGTGCGAGGATTACTATAACCCGACGGAGACCAAGAGGTCAAGAACAATTTTTTAAAAGTCGTCTAAGTATGTTCAAGTTGTGTATCACATGCATGTCAGGAACCGCACGGCGTCGCCGGCAATCAACCACGACGTGCCGTCGGCCGGGCGCTCAAGCACGCACGTCGCCCGAGGGGCGCTTAGCATGCGGCCCGGCCCGACTCGACGCCGGGCTGCGACGACGATATCGCACTCGTCGAGAAAAGCCACGTCGATGGGATAGGCCATACCGAAGGTATGGATTGACGAGCAGGGTTCCAGGCACAGGACGCCCCCGCCAAGACAGTCCGGGCGCGTCGCGAGAAGTCCCCTGAGGCGCCTCAAAAACGAACGGGCAAAACGGCAGGGAAGGTCACGCCCGCCGGGGATCTCCACAAAAGACAAAGCAGAGGCGGAAGGAAGCAGAGCGTGGGGAACGGACGTCACCGCAAAGGGCATGGGGAATTCCTTTCTGTCGGGCAGCGAACGCCTGCCGGAACTATCGGGGCCTATCGAGAGACACGGCAGGATCGCCCTAGAAAACGACCCCCGAGCGATAGCGGTCGACGGTGAAGGCCTTCGTATGGGCGAGGTGCGCAGGAACGCCGGCCTGGATGCCGGCAACGGTGAGGGACGACGGCCAAGGCTCGTAATAGAGCGTGCACTCATAACGCGTGAGATGCGGCGCCATCGTGAAGCCCGCGCCCGAGGCGAGGTCGTCCCACAGGCTGCGGGCGGAGACGGTCACGCTCACCCCGCGCAGGTCGGACATGGCGTCCTGCAGGGCCTGCGCCACCGCGTGCTCCTGCGAGCCGCCCTCACCCCCGCCCGGCGACACGGCAAGCGCGGCCACGATGTCGGGGGCGAGTCGGTCGAAGCGGCAAGACGCTTCCAGAAACCACATGAGGTTCACGGCGACGATTGCCACGACGATCATGACAGGGGCGACCACGGCCATCTCCACCACCATCTGGCCCTCTTCCTCGCACACGCAAAGCGGGCGGCGGCCCCGCACGCGCCTCTCGGACGCCCTCATGCGGCACCCGCCAACCAAGACATGTCGACGTTGAGGTCGCGCACCGCACCCGTGCCCGGAATCTCCAGCTCGCCGACCCTGATGGTCTGCTCCCCGTCATAGGAGATGAGGTCGCCCACAATCTGGGAGAGCAGGTCCCCGGGGCTTTGCTGGCCGCTCATGGCAAGCAAGGTCGAGCGGATGACGCCGTACCAGGCGCCGCCTGCCTCGTTCAACACGTTTGCGCTGTTGGTGAGCACGGGTTTCTTCGCCGACATGTCTGCAGGCTTCAGGGCAAGCAGGTCGACGGCGTCGGCGAGGGCGTCTTTGAGCCAGGAGGAGATGCCGCCCATACCCCAAGACGACAGGGATTGGAACGACGTCTTCATCGCGCCGGCCAAGGCGTCGTAACCGTTGCCATAGGCCACCAGGACGTTGCCCCACACCGTGAAGACGGAGCCCAGCACCCCCGAGACCGCCCCCACCGCGCCGTCTTGGACGATGAGCGCGTCAAAGAAGTTCGCAAGGACGTTATTGCCGCTCTCCGCCTTGTCGGGGGCGAGCACGGCAGCCGAAACGGCGGCCCGGGCAGGCATCTGCACCCCTTCGTCAAAAAGGGCGAGCAGTGCGGCGGGGCTTGTGTGCGACACGGGATCGACGCACACGCAGACGCACCCCTTGCTGCCGGGAGGCGAGAGGGTGACGCGGGTGGCAGACACCTTCTTGAGGGCGTCTTTGAAAAGCTCGGAGGAGCGCTCGCCTTCCTGGCGCGCCTGTTCAAACTTTTCGGAGGCGCTGTCCATGGCCGCCTGATAGGCGCGGGACTCCTCGACCACGATTTTCCAGTAGTGCTCGAAGCCATTGTCTATGGAGGTGGATGCGGCGGGGACGCGGCCCAGCGTTGTGGCGTCGAACTGGCAGACAGGGCATCGTTCCAAAGAGCCCGACTCCAACTGGGCGACGCTGCCCATGCCGGCAGCGGCCCCTTGCGCCCCCGGGCACCCCGAAAAGGCGTGAATGCGCAGTTTCTCCCCCTCCTTGCTCAGAGGCCACGTCGCCTGGGTGTAGAGGCTAGTGGAACGAACCTCGGAAGTGTTGCGAGGCAAGGCGTTGAGGTCGCATGTGACGCTGCCGTCGGTGTTGCGGGCAAATACGGACGACTCGACCTGATCGAGGGCATACGCATAGAACGCCCGCCGCGCCTGGGAGCGGGCGCGTTCCTCGACGCTCGAGGACGCAGGCGCCTCGATTGCCAGACGCGCGGCATAGTAGGCGCTCGCGCGCCGGATGGCGACGCCGAAATCCCAGCCGGCCGTCGAGGGGTAGGAGGGGTTCTGCACCCCGCCGAGCCCCGCCAACGTCGAGGCGCGCTCGCGCATGCTCACCTCTCCCCCGCAGTCGGCCCGCCAAGCCCGCTCGAGCGTGTCGTTGGCATCTTGCTCGTCTTGGGCGGCCTGCTTGGAAAGCTCGTCGACGCGCTCGCCCGACTTCTCGAGCTCCTCCGCGCTTGCCTGCGCGTCGTCGCTGTCGAGGTCGCCGAAGTCGCTCGCCCCCTCAACGGGATAAGGCAGCGCGAACCCCACATACGTGCCGTCTTGGGAGGCGTTTGCCTTGACGGTCGCCATGGAGTTGGCAAAGACGACGTAGGGCACGGCCTTCTCCAGCTTCTGGAGGCCCGCGGCGCATGAGCGCGAGAGTTTCGCGCGGGCCTCGAAGACGCTCGTCGCCGCGTTGAGCACGGGAGGGCCTGTCGCATCGACGGCGGGAATGGCGGACAGCACGAGGCCGATCGCCATCGTGAGCAGGCCGATGAGCCCCATGCTCAGCACGAGCGCATCGACGACTTGGGCGATGGTGGAGTATGCGCCGACCACGTTCGCCCCCGCGAGCGCGCCTGCGTCGGCGACGGCCTGGACGTCCGCCGCACGCGACGTCGCCCACTGAAGGTTTGCCAGCGAGAAGACAAGCGCAAGCGACACAAGGATCGCCACCGCAGAGGCGACCGTGGTCGACCCCTCCTCGTCGCAGAAGAGGCCTATGCCGCACTCGGCGCCCCTATGCGTCCCAGACCTGCGTCCAATCACCGTATCCTCCTTCAACCCAGTCGGGACGCGCGGCCCGCGCGACCTCCACTTCGAGCTCCACGTTTCCCGCGCCGTCGACGGGCCCCAACATCGAGGCGACGACGCCGACAAGCGGCAGGGGGCGCGCATACCCCACGATTCGCACACGCACCTCCTCGCTCGAGGCGTCTCCCTCAAGGTCGATGCTCCAATCTCCCTCGTGAAAGATGCCCACCTCGGGAACGGCGGCGAGACGGCTGCGGACGTATCGGTCGCACGATGAGCCGCCGCCCGCATCGGACGCCGTGGCGAGAAGCCTGCAACCCTCCGCCGCCGCCGACTGCATGACCGCACGCGTGTAAAGCAGGCACATCGGCTGCACGAGCAGGGCCAGGCACACCATGAGCACCGGCAGGAGCAGCGCCGCCTCGACGCTTGCCTGCCCCCGCTCGCCCTCGCGTTCAGAACAGGAAGATCTCGCCGATCGCGGCAAGCGCGTCGGCGCCGCCCGTCGCGTGCGAGAGCGCCTGGGCGGCGAGCCTCCCAAAGGCGCCTCGCCTGGCCGCCGCAAGCAGGCTCGCAAGACCCACGACGATCGCGACGGTGCCGACGAGGACGACGAGGTACTCGACCGTCGACTGGCCCGACTCATCTTGCGCCTCCTCCCTGAGCCCGCCGTGCGCCCTAGCCGGTTTCGTCCTCGCCCATTTCGCCCTCGCCCAGCCGCATGACGCTGACCAGGCATGGGCCGTCCTGCGAATGGGAGCCCGCATATGCCCCATCTCCTCCCTCGT
This sequence comes from uncultured Coriobacteriales bacterium, assembly GCA_934662525.1. Classification (GTDB taxonomy): domain Bacteria; phylum Actinomycetota; class Coriobacteriia; order Coriobacteriales; family UMGS124; genus UMGS124. Next base: position 10,372 of record CAKUKJ010000006.1, read on the forward strand.
CTTGGATGACGACGAGCTCGACCCACGAGGGCCCCGACACAACACATGCCCAGACATTGCCCAAAAGGTCCAGGTAATCCGCATGGTGAAGCACGAGGTCGCCTTGGGCCTCATACTGCCGCAACGCCTCTTGCGCCAGGCTCGGCAGGTCGTCGGGAACCTCCCAGGTCGCCCGCACGCCCAAAGGGGCCCGGTCGTATGAGACAAGATCGCCCTGCTGGCCGCACAAGGGAAAGACCGTGGGGAGCGGGCCGGTGAGGCCGACCTCGACGGGAGCCTGCAGGCCCGACCCGCCCTGCCCCGTTTGGGTTTGCGGCTCCGTTTTGCGCGAGATGCCTCCCCCGCAGCTCGGCAGCAAGGCCGCGGACGCGACGAGGGCCGCCGCGGCCACCGAGACGAGCGCGAGCGCAATGGGGGTGCGGCGGCGCATCTACAGCCCGTTGATGGCGCTGGAGATGGAGTCCCACAGACTTTGAATGCGCCCTCGAAACGCCACGATCGCCACAATCGCAATGACGACGAGCACGCCCACAAGGATGGCGTATTCCGTCGTGCCCTGCCCGCGCTCCTCCTCCCGCAACTCCCGCGCCCCCTTGCGCAAGAGGCGGGCAGCCCGGATGCACGCGCAGTGCATATGCGCCGCAGCAAGCGCCCATGATCCCGCCCTCCCCCCGCAAGCGCCCGACACGACCTCGCGCTCCCCGTGCAGCTCATCCAACATGGCCGTTCTCCTTTCTCGGCGCACGCGGCGCCGCTCGGTTTGGCATAGGACAAAACTCAGCCCGCAAGCTCCGACAGCGAGGCGAGCAGCGGCCCCAAAACCGCCAACAGCATCGCGGGGAGAATGAGGGTGCCTGTGGGAACCAACATCTTGACGGGGGCCTTCTCAATGCGCTCCTGCACCTCGGCCCGGCGGGCCGAGCGCACGGCCCGAGCCTGCTCGGCCAAGGCGCGCGTGAGGGGCGCCCCGAACGCAAGCGATTCCGTCGCCGTGTCCACGAACGTCGAAAAGGCGGGGACCTCCAGGCGCAGCGCCAGGGCATGGAGAGCCTCGGCACGCGTGGTGAGGCCAAGCTCCCACGAGCGCTTGGCATCGGCCAGCTCATGGGCGAGCATCGTGTCGTACTTCTCGCAATAGATGCCCAGCGCCGCATCGAACGAGACGCCTGCGGACATCCCCAAAGCCACGACGTCGATCAACTCGGGCAGCTCGTCAAGGCATCGGCCCTTGTCGCGGGCCCGCGCCCTGCCTTTCCCCGCGCGATTGAAGAACCCGCGCAGGACGGCCGTCGCACGCTTGACGGCAGCGCTGACCGCATCGGGCACAAAAGCGCGGGCAGCGCCGCCGATTGGCGCGACGGCCGTCGCGCCGAGCCGGGCGCGCGCGAGCAGCGACCGCAGGAAGGCCGTGCCCTCGGGAGACGTGGCTGCCCACAGGGCGCAGGCCGCGCAGGTAGAGGCGGCGAGCGCGGCCATAAACGCCAGCGCGGTCATCTGAGGCTCCCCGCCATGACGCGGCGCACGAGCAGCAACGCCGCTATGTCGAGCAGGGCCGCGACCAGCAGGCACGTCTTGCCCGCTTGCAACGCCAAGCCGGCACGATAGTCGCCCGACAGCAGCGTGAGGACGGCACAAAGGACGACGGGCATCGCAGCGACCACTTTGGCGGACAGGCGCACCTGGGAGGTCTTCACCTCGAGTTCCCTGCGCAAGGCCACGCTGTCCGACGCCATCTGGGCGGTCTGGGCGAACAGGTCGTTGAGGGAGGAACCCGTGCGCTGGGAAATCTGCAGCGCGGTGCCGAGGAGCGCAATGCCCGGCGCCTCGATGCGCTCGCAGAGCCCCGCCACCGCCTCCTCGACGCTGAGGCCGGCTTTGACCTCGAACGACGCCTGGAGAAACTGGGGGCCCATGGGCTCGGGCAGCGTGCGGCCCACATGCTCGATGGCCTGCGCAAGCGACTTGCCCGCCCCAAGGGCCCCCGACAGCGACCGCAGGGCGTCCGGCATCTGGGCGGCGAGCGCGTCGCGGCCTTTACGCGCCTGCGAACCCAGGGCGGCCGTCGTGAGGCCGGCGCAAGCCGCAAGGCCCACGACGGCGCCGAGCACCGAGGAGCTCACGACGGTGCAGGCGAGGCAGGACGCAAGCGCGGCCAGGACAAACGCGGCAAGCGCCCCCTGCCCCGTGACGACCTTGCCGTGGGCGCGGGCCAAATCGCGCAGACGGCCCACAAAGCGCGCGGCAGCCGGCGCGCCATACAACGCAAGCCCCGCCCGGCTGTGGCCCAGCGTTTCCGACAGCGCAAGAAACCTCGCCGACAGTCGTGGGCCGCCTTTGGCGCGCACCCGTTTGGGACGCGTACCCGAGATGCCTCGCAAACTCGCCAAGAGGCCGGCCGCCAGCGCCGCGCACGCAGCCGACAAAAGCTCTAGGACGGCCTCCATGCGGCGACCTCCTCCCGCGTGAGCGATCCCGTGCGCAGCCCCTCCATCACGAACGGCACCTCGTCGACGACCTCCCACGCATCGGCGACGTCGTCATAGCGCACGCACTCGCGCAGCAGGACGCGGCCGTCGTCGGAGACGCCCACGCATGTGAGCCCCCCGACCCTGCGCGCCCCGCCCGGCCGCCGGTGCGTCATGACGATAAGGTCGAGCGCCGTGGCAACCTGGCCCTCGAGGATGTCTGCGGGCAGGTCGATGCCGAATCGGGCCATCATCACGAGGCGCAGCACGGCCTCGCGCGCCGACCCCGCGTGCAAGGTGGTGAGTGAGCCGTCGTGACCGGTGTTCATGGCCTGGAGCATGTCGACGGCCTCCCCACCGCGCACCTCGCCCACGACGATGCGGTCGGGGCGCATGCGCAACGCGTTGATCACAAGGGTTCGGATGGTGACCTCGCCCGTGCCCTCGATGGACGCCTCGCGCGCCTCGAGGCGGGCGACGTGCGCGGTGGGGGCAAACTTGAGCTCGGCCGAGTCCTCGATGGTCACGATGCGCTCGCCCGGGTCTATCTGGCGCGAAAGCGCGTTGAGCAGGGTCGTCTTGCCCGAGCCCGTGCCCCCGACGACGGCGATGTCCTGCCTAGTGCGCACGGCGGCGCCCAACAGCCCCGCATACCAGGCGGGAAGCGACCCCACGCCCACCATTTCCTCGAGCGTGACGATGGACGCCATGAACTTGCGGATGGTGAGCAGGGGCCCGTCAACCGCGACCGGCGGTATGACGGCGTTGACGCGGAAACCGTTCTTGAGGCGCGCGTTCACGATGGGGCTCTGCTCGTCGAGCCTGCGGCCGAGCGGGGCTATGATGCGGTCGATGGCGGCGCGGATCTGCTCCTCGGTGTCGAAGACGCGCTCGGCCTTGTGCAGCGTGCCCGCCCGCTCGAAATAGAGCGACCCGGTGCCGTTCACCATGACCTCGCTGACCGTCTCGTCGTCCATGAATGACTCAAGCGGGCCCAGGCCGACGATGTCGTCGCAGGTCTCGCGCGCAAGCGACGCCCGCTCGGAGGCCCCCAGCGACTCGAAGCCTCCCTCGTTCATGACCGACGACAAGGCGATCGTGAGCTCGGTGCGCGCCTTCTGCACGTCGTCGCCCCCAGCTATGCGCGCGAGCTCGTGGTATCCCAGGCGACGGACGAGGCCTTCCTTGAGCTGGGACCGCAGCCGGCGCATATGCTGCGTCGAGGTGGCCCGCGCATCCTCGTTTTGCCTGACACGCTCTAAAACGGACATGGCACATCCTCCATCTGCCCGGGCTTTGCCTTGCGTTTGCGGCCCCTGCCGGGCGAGGCCTTCGGGGCTGCGGGCGACCTCGGCACCCAGGCATCGCCGTCAAACCCCTGGATGCCCAACGCGCAGCACACATGCGCCATAAGCTCCTCAACCGAGGTGGCGAACTTGTTTTGGATGCCGAAGAGGTCGGCCGCATGGCCTATGGAAAGCATCTGCGTCACCTCCGCGCCCCCGTCGAGCACGCGCACGACCTGGGGCGCCTGGGTCTCGAAGCTCACGCGTTGGAGAAACCCCTCGTCGCGGTGGCGCGGGTCGCAGCGGTTCATGACCGTGACGAGCTTTGTGCGCGGGATGCCCAGACGCGCGCACAAAGCCTGCTGGGCGCCCAGCGACTCGAGCGAGAGCGCGCCCTGGTCGGCGACGAACAGGCAGCGGTCGGCCAGCTCGATTGCCTGGGCCACCGTCTCGTTCACGCCCGCCGGGAGGTCCACCAGGGCCACATCGCACCCTGCGCGGGCCGCGCGCACAAGCTGGCCGGCGGCGCCGAAGAGCAGCTCGGCCTGCTCGGGCATACGGCAGAACTCATAGGCCGCCAACCCGCGACAGGGCGTGCAACGGCAGCGCGCAAGCGTACGGGCGTCGACCGACAGCGCCTTGCCGGGACAGGCGACATCGATAAGGCCGTCGGTCTCGCCGCTTCCCAGATACCCCAAGCACGTGCCGAACTGAAAGTCGAGGTCGACGAGGGCGACGTTGAGCCCGCGTCGGGCCAGGGCAAGGGCCGACACGACTGCGAGGGCGCTTTTGCCGACGCCCCCGCGCGCCGAGGCGAAGCACACGGTGGGAACAGGCGCGTCCATGCCCGCCACCTGGCACTCGACCTCCTGGGAGAGATGCACGACTGGGGCAAGCACGACGGGCTCCTTGATGGAGTCGATGTCCAACGGGGGCGCGCCAGCCTCTTCGCATTCCTGTGAAGGCACACCGCCCTGGCTGCGAACTTGCCGAGAGGCCGCAGCGGACGGGGAGACGGATTCGGACGGCGCCTCATGCGCGGCGGGAGCCATTGGGCCGTCGGCAGCTTGCGGCCTCGGGCTGCGGCCGCTCTCCCGGGGCGCCCACCCAGGGCAGGCGGGAGGCGAAGCATGCGTGCCGCCGCATGCCCGTCCCGCCTCCGACGCACATGCGCGCCCGTCGCCTCCCGCAGCCGCCTTCAGCTCCTCGGCGCGCAAGGCCACAAGCAGGCGCACAAGGCCCCGGGGCTCGACAGCCGCCGTCACCCCGCACGCCGCGCTTGCCCGCGCATGGCCCGCAGCACCCGCGACGCACAGCACGGTGCGGCCCTCGTGCAGGCGGGCAAGGGCGCAGGCGGCCTCGCACGGGTCCTCCCCCTCAACGCCGTCGGCAACCAGCACGTTGCATGCGTGGTCGTCCCCGGCGTAGCGCAGGGCCTCCCGCACCTCCTCCGAGCGACTTGCCCACTGGACAGACGTCGCGCACGCCCCGAGCACCAGCGCCGAGGCGAGGCCCGCAAGCTCCATGGGGCCGCAGCACACAAGCCAGCGAGAGAGACTTTCGGCACCCATGCGATCACTGGGCCTCGGCCGCGACGGTCGCCGCATCCAAGGCGCCGTCTGCCTGCATGGTGTCGGAGGGATCCTGTTCGCCCGACCCGGCGCCGTCTGCCTGGCCTGCCGTCTGGGCGGCGTCCTCAGGCGTGCCATATGCCTCGGCGAGCCCGTCGGCCACAGCCTGCTCGGCGCGGCTCACGCCGTCGGCGCCGCGCGCTCCCAGCTCCTCCTCGGAAGGCAGCGTGAGATAGACCTTCTGCACCGCGCACGCCGCCACAAGCGACTCGACCTGCTCGGGCTTGACTGCCAAGATGGCCCAGGCCAAGCTCCCCAAACCAGAGGAGACGTTGGTCTTGAGCACCTGCACGGCCTGCGCCACCGGACGGGCCGAGCCGTCGCCCACCACGTAGACGTCGACGAGCGACCCTGCAGCCAACGCCCCTCCCACGGCGGCGTCGCTCGTGCAGGGCACCGAAAGCGCCACGAGACCATCGGGCACAGACAGCGGCTCGGAAGACGACTCGACCAGGACGGAGGCGAGCGGGGTGTTCTGGGCGATGGCGCACGCGGCGGTCTTGCCGATGACTTCGTCGGGATCTGCCAAAGCCCCCTCGGGCAGAAGGTCGACAAGCCACTCCAAAACCTCGACGTTGCGCTCGCTGAACGTCTCGCCCGCCGCGATGGGCCGCGAGGCCACGCACACCTCGGCGGTCTCCCCACCGTAGCGCTCCAAGGCGCGCTCTCGCTCTCCAGACGCCTGGCCGCGCACGCTGAGGGCATACGCCATCATGCCTGCAGCGGCCAGCACGGCGCACACGGCCGCTAGAATCACGCGCGTCTTGGTCGACATACGGACCCCTCCCCTTTGGCGACGCACGGCACGGCGGCCATGCGCGAAGCTGAACGGACGAGGGGGTGCCTCATAGTATGGATGCCGCCGTCATGGAGGCATATGTGAATTGCGTGTATTCGGACGATGGTGTCACAAAAGCATAACAGGCCTGCTAGATAGCGAAATCTGCGTGCTATGTGACATACCCGTGACGCTTGTTTCGCTCACGGCAAAGGCTCTCCGGCGAATCCTCCCAGAGGCGGGCGCCGGCGGCCCGCACGCCATGCCTACTTCGTGAGCGACGCTTTCGCCGCTGGGTCGAGGCCTCGCCTGTTGCCCAACATCTCGGCCAGGAGCATGCGGTACTCCTCGAGCCTGCCCCCATCGACCGCGCCCTGCCGCACGCCCTCGCGCACGGCGCAGCCCGGCTCGGAGCCGTGCGTACAGTCTCGGAAGCGGCAGCCCCCCACCAGGGCGTCCACCTCGGGAAACGTCTTTGCCAGGCCCTCTTCCTCGTCAAGCAGGGGCAGCGACCTCAACCCGGGGGCGTCCACGAGCACCCCGGCGTCGGGAACCTTCACCATGCGGCGCGCCACCGTCGTGTGCCTGCCCTGGTCGTCTCGGCCGCGTACCTCTCCCGTCCCGAGCACCTCGGCCCCCACCAAGGCGTTGACGAGCGTCGATTTGCCCGCACCGCTCTCACCCAAGAGAACCGCGCATCTACCGGGCGCGATAAGGCTGCGGACCTCCTCTAGGCCGCGACCTTCCGGCGCGCTCACGGCAACGACGGGCACGCCCCGCCCCACGGCGAGCCCCACTTGCCCCACAAGCTCTGCCAGACGCTCCTCCCCGCCCGCCCGGTCGGCCTTTGTGAGCAGCACGCACGGGGCGATGCCGCCCTGCCGGGCCAGCACGACCGAGCGCACGAGGCGGTCGCACGCCAAGTCGCGTTTGGAGAGGGGCTGTGCCACGAGCATCGATTCGACGTTTGCCGCAAGCACCTGCCGGGCGCCCCACGTCCCGCCGTCCCAGCGGGAAAGCTCCGTCGCACGGGGCAGCACCGTCTCGATGACGGCCTTGTCGTGGCCCTGCGGCGTGTCAAGCACCACCCAGTCGCCCACTGCGGCGCGAAAGTCGCGGAACCTGTCTTTTACCAGTGAAATCGCATGCTCGGCACGCAAGGGGCCCTCGGCAGTCTGCACAAGCGGGTAACCCCTGTCGAGACGGATGACGCGTCCCAGGCGCGGGCCCGCAAGCTCCTCGCCCGCCTCGGCGCGCTGCTCAACGAACGCCGCGAACTGCGCCTCGACGCACCCGTCGAGCGCGAAGTCGGCGAAGCAGGGCTCGAAGGCAAGCCCCGCGAGGTCTTGCCCCTCATCCCCCGGGCCTTCCAGGCCCGGCCTCTCCTTGGCTTCGATGCGCCCGTTGGCGGCAGGCCTGTTCTTCGTCGGGCGACGCGGGGATTTCGCACGCTTGGCGCTCATGAGCGGGACCTTCTCCTCTGATAGACGTTGACGGCCGTGAGCACGCAGCCCAGAACGACGAGCGACACGCCCGCCACGACGACATGGGTGTTGACCGGGCCTTCGTCAATCGGGCCGCCTTCGTCGACGACGCGCACGACATAGGCCGTGACGTCAAGCGTGCCCGTGTTGTTGGCGTCGGCCACGCGATAGATGCCCGTCACGCGAACAGTGGCACCTTTCACCTGGTAGCTTCCCCAGTTTTTGATTTGCGCCACCTGCTCGTTGGTCATGAGGACCTCGATGGAGCTTGTGTGCGCGCCGCTCGACTGCACAAGGACCCACTTATGCGAGTCGCTCGACGAGTTGACCGGCTCCCCGACCACCTCGCCGCGGAACGACACGAGCGAGTCGTCCAGAGACGTGTCGCCCGACTCGAGCTTGGATATGGACACGTAGCTTGCATCGTCCTCCGTAAGGCCCGTGGGCAGGATGCCGCTGCCGCCGCCCAAGGCCGCGTCGTACACGGGCATCTGCTCGGCCGGCTGGGCGGCATCGCCCGCAGCCTCCGCCGCATGCCCCACGGAAGGGGCGAGCAGGAACAGCGCAAGGGCCACCAGGTAGAATGCCAGCATCATCGCGACGGCATACAGCGCGACGCGGGCGAAGACCTTCGCCGTGTCGAAGAAGCTCTTCCAGGCGCGCCGGCGCTTGTCGAGCCTGGAGCGCAACTGCCTCATGTCGTTGCCGGCCATGCGCTACCTCCTCGGCCCGCGACGAGGGGGCTTGCCCTGCCAGGCGCGCCGGGCGTTCTCGGGCACAAGCGAGCGCAGGCGCGTGCCCACCGCGCTGTCTTGGAAGCCGCGCACGCACGACACCGCCACGCTGGCAAGGGTGGCGAGCAGCGTCACGAACTCCAGACGGCCCGCGAGCATCTGGACGAGATAGACGGCCTTGAGGGCAAGCGGCAGGTCGGCCGAGACGACGCCCGCCGAGATGCCGCAGTTGTTGGTGCACGAGACGCTCTCGAGCATCGCCGAAAGCGGGTCGACGCCAAAGAGCACGCCGGCCATGCCGCCCACCAAGTACGTGAGCATGAACAGCAGGAACACGATCATGGCGTTGCGCGACAGCTCGCTTGTGAGCGTGCGCTGGCCCAGGTGGTAGTAGCGGATGACCTCGCGGGCGCTCGAGGGCATGAGCACGCGGCGCACCTCGCTCACGAACGTCTTGATGGCGACGACGACGCGGATGGCCTTGATGCCGCCGGCCGTGGACGACGTGGCGCCCCCCATGGCCATGCCAAGGATGAAGCAGAAGAGCACCGCGCGGCTCGCCACGCCCGTGAGCTGGGCGCTCGTGAGGGTGGAGAAGCCCGTGCCCGTGAGCGCCGACACGGCGTTGAACACGCCCTTGTCCAAGAAGGTGCCCAGGTCTCCGAACGCGTCGTCCTGGGCGAACGACACGGCGAGCAGCGTGAGGACCACGAGGCTCCATGCCAAGATCATGCGCGTCTCGGCATCGCGCAGCAGCTCGCGGGGCCCTTTCGTGGCCATGCGCAGGTACACTGCGAAGCTGAACGTGCCGGCAAGCATGAGGCAGATGAGCACGGCATAGATGACGGGCTGGTGGTAGTAGATCGCACCCGAGTCCATCACCGTGATGCCGCCCGTCGTGGCTCCCGCCGTGGCCAGCGAGAAGCCGTGGTAGAGGGCGCGCAGGGGGCTCATCCCGCACAAAAGCAGGCACAGCAGGCTGCATACCGCCGTGCCGAGCAGGATGAACGCCCCCATGAACAGGATAATGAAGCGAGAGGTGCCGGCCATGCCCGGCATGAGCTTGTCCTGATGGCCCTCGGCCTCGAAGAGCATGCCGGCGCCGGAGAACTTGGAGATCGTGCCCAGGGCGAGGGCCATGATGACGATGCCCTGCGCGCCGATGATGAGCATGATCATGCGCCAGACGCCGAACGAGTACGGCAGGTGCGAGAGCCGCTGGATAAGGGACATGCCCGTGCCCGTGTAGCAGGAGACGGCGTCGAAGAGCGCGTCGAAAGGCGAGGTGTAGAGCCCCTGCACGATGAAGGGGATGGAACTCACCAGGGAGGCCGCGATCCATGCCAGGCCCGTGACGACGAGGGCCTGCGTGCGAGAGAGCCCGCGCGTCTTGGGGCGCACGAGGCGCATGGCGCTGCCCAGGAAAAACGTCGCCCCGAAGGCAAGCAAGAAGCTCGTGGCGGGCCTGTACTCGCCGCAGGCAAGCGCCACGAGGAGCGGCACGAGCATGGTGACGCCCACGGCGACCACCAGGGTGCCCAACGTGCTCACGATGGCGCGCACGTCATTTATGCGAAGTCTGAGCCACATGTGTGCCGAGCGCTCCAACGACGACGAAGATACGAGCCCTCATTGTAAGATACCCTGCGACGCGCAAACGCTCAAACCCGCATGAAAGGGCTGGATTCATGTATAAGGCGGTATTTTTCGACCTGGACGGAACGCTTCTGCCC
>CAKUKJ010000007.1 GCA_934662525.1 uncultured Coriobacteriales bacterium
CTTCTTGCGCCCGCGCGACACGCCCGTGAGCGTAAGGGAGCCGTCCAGGTCGTAGGTGAGGTCGGCCTTCATGTCGAGCACGGCCGTGATGGAGGCCGCCGCCTTGGGAACGCGGCCACCCGCGACGAGCCAGTCAAGCGACTCGAGCGTGAAGTAGCCGTGAATTCGGTGCTTGTTGGCCTCCACCCACTCGGCCACCTCGCGCATGGTCTTGCCCTCGTCGCGCAGCTTGCATGCGGCCTGGCCCAGAAGCGCCGCCGTGAGGGAGGGGGCGCACGAGTCGATGACGGCGATGTCGAAGCCGGGCCGCTCCTGCATCACGAGGCTGGCGGCCTGGCGCGCGTCGTTGACCGAGCTTGAAAGGCCGCCCGTCAGCGACAGGTACATCGTGGGGATGGCGTCGTCGGCGCAGGCCTTGAAGATCTCGACGAAGGTGCCTGTGGGAATGGCGCTCGTCAAGACGCGCTCGCCCGCACGCATCCGGTCGTAGAACTCCTTGGCGCTCATGCTGCGGTACTGGTCGTCCCAGTGCTCGCCGTCCGCCATGACGAAGGGGAACTCCACGACGTCGACGCCCAGCTGGGCGGCAAGCTCGTCGGTCACGGCGGAGGTGGAGTCCAGGACGATGCGGCAGGCAGGATGGGTCGAGAACGTCTTGAAGTGTGCAACGGCTGCCATGGGGCACCTTTCATGAAACAAGGCGGGGCGACCATGCAGGCCGCCCCGCCAAAAGAACGATTGGCTCGCCTTCTACCTGCTCATCGCAGGAGCGGGGGCAACGGGCTTCAGAATGCCCAGGCCACCGTCCTTGCGGTGGTAGATGACGTTGACGTCGCCCGTGTCCTTGTTGGTGAACACGAAGAAGTCGTGACCGAGCAGGTCGGTCTGAAGGATGGCCTGGTCGACGGAGAGCTCGGTGAACTCGATGAGCTTCTCGCGCAGGATCTCGTCGGACTCTTCCTCGGGCTCGGCGGGGGCGGGCGTCTCGATGAGCTCGCCCAAATCGACCTCGCCGGCCGCAGGGGCGATGCCGGCACCACGCTGGCGGCGGTCGACGACGCGGGTCTTGTACTTGCGCAGCTGACGGGAGACGCGGTCGGCTGCCAAGTCGATGGCGGCGTACATGTCCGCAGCAGCCTCGCTGACACGCACGACGGCGCCCTTCACGCGCACCGTGATCTCGACGACCTGGGGGACAGGGTTGGACGGGTTGTGCTCCACGCGCAGGACGACCTCGGACTCCATCGGGATGTCGAACACGTTTGTTGCCGCCTGGAGCTTTTCCTCGACGTACGAACGCATGGCAGGGGTGACTTCGATGCCGCGACCGGTAACGGTGATGTTCATATCCGCTCCTATCTATCGACTACTGGGCAGGGAAAGCATACCCCATCTTTGACAAAATATGTACGAAAGCGCGACAAACGGCGAGACGAGTTTGAGGCGAAGGCGCATGTGCGAAGCGCGGGCCCGGCGCGTTACTCGGTCGCGGCCTCGTCGCCCGTCGCCTGGTCGCCCTCGGTGGAAGCGGCGTCGGTCTGGGCGGCCGCAACGTCGGCATAGGACTGGGCGACGCCGGTGATGACGAGCTGGTTGGACGAGGAGATGGTGGCCAGGTCGCCCACCCAGCGCTTGCGGACGGCGTTGAGCTCGCCCGAGGAGGTGAGGGCATCGAAGGCCGAGGTCACCGACGTGGCAAGCTGCGTGTTCGTCGCGGCGATGGCGACGCCGCGGGCCTCGGCCAAGGCGAACGCGGCGGCGAGGGAGATGTCGTCGTAGCCGACGGCGAGGTAGCCGCCCATGAACGAGTCGCACGCGACGTAGCTGACGCCGCCCTCCTCAAGCGCGCTGAAGGCGTCGTTGAGCGTGGAGAAGCCGCTCAGCTGGGCGCCGGGCGCAACCTGCTGGGTGGCACGGGCGCTGGAGGAGTCGGTCTGCACGCCCACAGTTGCGCCCTCAAGGTCGGCGTCGGAAAGCGACCCGGAGAAGTCGCGCGCAAAGATGGCGGGGGCCGACTCGGCGTAGTTGCCCACGAGGACCTCGCTCGCCGGCAACGTCGCAGTGGTCACGCCCATGGCGATGTCGCACGTGCCGCCCGCCGCGCCGTTGTAGGTGGCGCCGACGTTGACGAAGCGCACCTCGCAGCCCAGCTGCGTGCCCAGGGCCAGGGCGACGTCGACGTCGACCCCCTGGAGGCGGTCGCCGTCGGAGGTGGGCCAGCAATACGGCGCGTTGGAGGTGTTGACGCCCACCGTAAGCACGCCGTCGGTCATCGTGGAGCCGGCAGGCAGCTGCGAGGACTTCGAGACGCCCGACAACGCGTCTTGAGTGGAGGGGTAGTTGGCGCAGCCGGTGCTGAGGCCGGCCATGCCCATCAGCGCAACCGCGCCCATCCCCGCCACGAAACGGCGGCGCGTCATCGTTTGGTACATCTCGCAGACTCCTGCCTCATCGAGGGGCGCTTCGTGCGCCCCAGCTTGCTTGTCAAACGTTCCTCCCGCCTGACCTGGTATTTGACCCCACACTCGCATGCCGGGGCTTTCGCCCCGCGCGCCGCGGCGCGCAGAACTGGAGGCCCTCTCGCCCGCGGGGCAGTTTGCCCTCAAAGTATACGGGCGGCACGACTTGCTTCTAGGACGCGCCATGCTCGCCCCCGCGCGCACGCGGGTGGCTTACGTGGATCCTTTTGACCGCGTCTGCCTTGGACTAGGGTTCGCCCCCGCAGGGGCTCGCCCGCAACCACAGACGCGGGAGGAACGTCCCTAGCATACCAAAGGCCAACATGTCTGGCCCCCGTCGTATACTTACCAGCATGGAAACTATTGCGACTGACATACATGCATCATGGCAAGGCCGCGCGGTGGGCCTGCTCGACCTCGACGCGTTCTTCGCGTCGGTCGAAGTGCTCGACCATCCCGAGTGGCGAGGCTTGCCCGTCATCGTGGGCGGAGATGCCGACAAGCGCGGCGTCGTGTCCACCTGCTCCTACGAGGCGCGCAAGTTCGGCGTGCACTCGGCCATGCCCTCCGCGCAGGCCAAGCGCCTGTGCCCCGACGCCGTGTGGGTGCAGGGCCGCCACGCGCGCTATGCGGAGATGTCGCGCGAGGTGATGGCCCTCATCCTCGACGAGACGCCCTATATGGAGCAGATGAGCGTGGACGAGGCGTACTTCGACGTGACGCCGGGAAGGTTCTCCCGCGACGACCCCGTCGAGGTCTGCGCGCGCATCAGCCGCTCCGTCGAGGCCCTGGGCATCACATGCTCGATCGGCCTGTCCACCAGCAAGACCGTGAGCAAGATAGCAAGCGAGCGCAACAAGCCCAACGGCACAACCGTGGTATACCCGGGCTGCGAGGCCGCCTTTCTGGCACCCATGGGCGTGCGGGCGCTGCCGGGCGTGGGGCCGCAGACGGCGACGGCGCTCGAGCGGCTCGGCATCCGCACGTTGGGGGCCCTGGCGCAGGCAGACGCAGCGACGTTGGCCCAGCTGGGAAGCCTTGGGCCCTCGCTTGCGGCGCGGGCGGCGGGCATCGACCCCTCCCCCGTGCAAGATTACGCGCGTCGGGAAGGGGCCAAGAGCGTCTCATGCGAACGCACGTTCTCCCGCGACCTCACAGGCGCCGAGGAGGTGCATGACGCGCTGGCAAGCGTGTGCGCCCAGACGGCGCAGCGGCTGCGGGCCAAGGGGCTCAAAGGGCGCTGCGTGTGCGTGAAGTGCTGCCAGGAGTTTGGACGCACGCGCAGCGCGCAGCAGACCTTGGAGCGCCGCGTCGATGACGAGCACGACATCCTGCCCGTGGCAAGCGCGCTGCTGGAGCAGCTCTGGCGACCGGGAGAGCATGTGCGCCTGCTGGGCGTGGGTCTCTCAAACTGGCAGGGAGGCACGGCCCAGGCAAGCCTCTTCGACGACGTGGAGGAACAGGACCGCGAGCATGAGCGGCGCGAGCGCATCTCGAGCACCAAGGACGCGCTGCGCGGCAAGTTCGGCAACGCGGCGATCATGAGCGGCTCGGAACTGCGGGCACGTCAGAGGATGCGCGACGAGGACGACGACCAGGGCACGCCGAACCGCCGGGCTTGAACAAGGGCGACCATGCGATAAGCCGGCGCCGTGCAACGCAAGGGGGCAGGGCCGCAGGCCGCAAGGAGCCGATACGTCAGCCAGCCCAGGCGCGGGCGAACGTGAGGCCGAAGACCTTGGCCGCCCCGCAGGCCTTGAGGGCGCGCGCCGCCTGCGCCATGGTGGCTCCCGTCGTGAGGACGTCGTCGACGAGCAGGACGCTCGCGCCGTCAAGGGCGTGCAGCACGGCAAAGGAGCCGTTCGCGTTGCGCGCCCGCCCCTCGCGCCCGAGGGAGCGCTGGTCTCGGTGGGACCGACGCGCCAGAACGTCGTCGAGCGGAATGGAGAGGCGCACAGCAAGCTCGCGGGCCACCGCCTCCATGTGGTCGAAACCCCGGCGGGCGAAGGCCTGGGGCGTGCAGGGGACGAACGCCAACGCATCGAGCGAGCCGAGGCCCTCGGGCCAGGCGGCACGCGCCGCACGCACCATCCCGTCGGCGATAAGCCCGGCAAGCCTGCGCTCCCCCGCGTCCTTGTACGCCCTGACCATGCGGTCGTGCGGCCACTCCAGCATCGCATAGCTGCGCAAGGCGTCGAGCGGGGCGATGATCTCGGCGAACTCGTTGAGCGCGCCTTCGGGCTCGGGGCCCTCGTCGCCGGGGCCGTCCTTTAGGCGACAGCTGCACTCGGTGCAGACAAGGCGCCCGAACGGCGCGCCGCAGCGGGGGCACGCGAGGCGCTGGTCTATCTCCCACAGCTGGCTGCGGCACCCCTCGCACAGCAGCTCGCCCATCGCGTCGCACCCCACGCACCGCGTCGGCCACAGCACCTCGGAGAACCCGGCGGCAAGAGCCCGACCCGCGCCCTGGGCGTCGAATCGGCGCAGCACACGGCATCCACCTCCCCCCTAAGTCTCACAATGCCTTGCGCCCATACCCTACAGCGGGCACGGGTTGGCGAATGTGTGGCGCACATGGATTGTGCGGTGCGTGTCACAGGTGCATAACAGGGCAGCTAGACCATGAAAAATAGGCTGTCTGTCACGAAAAGGGGCCTGCCCGGGCACATCGGGCAGGCCCCTTGCATGCCTCATCGACGCGCGTTGCGGCCCCGACTCACAGCTCCAGGTTCGGCACGGCGTCGGAGGTGAGAGGGGCGGTCTGACCCAGGTCGAACTTGCGGCGGGCGACGAGGGCGATCATGGCGGCGTTGTCGGTGCAGGCCGAGAGAGGGGGCAGGGTCACGCGCACGTGACGGCGGCCGAACGCCTGCTTGAACGCCTCACGCAACTCGGGGTTGGCCGTGACGCCGCCGCCGGCACAAAAGTCGGTGACGTGGCATTCCTTCACGGCCGCAACGGCCTTGGCCGCCTGCACGTCCACAACGGCGGCCTCGAAGCTTGCCGCGAGGTCGGGCAGGTTGATGGCACGCCCGGCAGCGTTCTCCGCGTTGATGTACGTCACGACGGCCGTCTTGAGGCCCGAAAGGGAGAAGCGGTAGTCATGGCTGTGCAGCATCGCACGCGGGAAGTCGATGGCGCGCGGGTTGCCCGTCTTGGCAAGCTTGGAGATGATGGGGCCGCCCGGATATCCCAGGCCGAGGGCCTTGGCCACTTTGTCGAACGCCTCGCCCACCGCGTCGTCGAGCGTCTCGCCCAGGATGCGGTAGTCGCCCCAGTCGCGCACGTGCACGAGCATGGTGTGGCCGCCCGAGAGCAGGCTCGCCACGAAGGGCGGCTTGAGGTCGGGGGTCTCGAACAGGTTGGCGAACAGATGGCCTTCCAGGTGGTTCACGCACACGAGCGGCTTTTGCGCCGCCCAGGCGAGGCCCTTCGCGAAGGCGATGCCCACGACGAGCGCCCCCACGAGGCCCGGGCCCTGGGTGACGGCGACGGCGGCCAGCTCGGCGGGGCCCAGCATCCCGGAGAGCCCGAGCGCCCTGCCTGCCTGCTCCATCGTCTCCAGGTAGACGCCCACGACGGCCTCGGTGTGCTTGCGTGAGGCAATCTCGGGCACGACGCCGCCGAAGCGGGCGTGGAAGTCGATCTGGGTCGCCACGACGTTGGCGACGATCTTGCCCGCCCCGTCGATCACGGCCATGGCCGTCTCGTCGCAGGAGCTCTCCACAGCCAAGATGAGCTCGCCGGCCTGGGCCAGGGCCTCGCGCTCGGCCGAGGTGCGCTCGGGGCGCGCCGGGGGCCATGGGCACTCGGTGGCATGGGGGCCGGGCTCGTGGTCGGGGTCGGGGGCCGTGTCTTTGAGGGGCAGCTGTGCCCCCATGATGCGCGCGCCCACACCCGGGGCGTAGTAGTTGGGCCTGATGCCCCTCTCGGCGTAACCGAGGCGCTCATAGAGGCGCTCGGCAGAGGCGTTGCCCACCTCGACCTCCAGCGTGGAGGTGACGGCGCCCAGCATCTGGGCGTCGTAGGCCACGCGTCCCATGAGGCGCGCGGCGATGCGCTCGCCCCTGCGCTCGGGGGCGACGGCGACGTTGGCGATCTGCAGCTCGCCGTCCACCACGGCGCCGCCCGCATAGCCCACGATGGTGCCGCCGTCGTGCGCGACCCACCAGATATGGCCTGGCTCGTTGAAGTCCTCGTAGAAGGCCTGCTCAGACCAGGGCTCGTGGTGCGACGCGCCAAAGACGCGCGCTTCCAGGGACGCGACGGCGGCCACGTCGTTCACGCTCATGGGACGCAGCTGCAGGTGGATGTCGCCCAGGGCGTCGTCGACGCCGCTCACGCGCACGCTCTCAGGCTCGGGCATGCCCAGCCGGACGCGCTCGTTCTCCTCGGCGTCGGACAGGCGCGTGTAGACGGGCAGCACGAGCGCCGGGTCGCCCGACTCGCCCGCATCGGCGCGACCGGCATGCTCGCCCGACAGGCTCGCGCGCAAAAGGCCCTCGCCCGTCGGGTACCACGCCACCTGCGGGGCGAAGTTTGCAAAACCGGCCTCCTCGTACAGCGCGCGATATTTGACAAGGCCGTCTCCCGCAAGCACGATGTCGGCCGCATCGGCGCGGGCCGCCCAGGCCGCCACGGCATCGGCGGCCTTCATCACGCACTCGGTCGAGAACATGCGGTGGACGCCGGCGTCGTCGAGGCGGTACAGGCCCGGATAGACCTCCTTGCGCATAGCGTCGCCCACGACGCCCACAAGTCCGCGCACGCCCGCCGCCCACACGCCCCACGCGACGGCGTCGAGCGTGGAGACGCCGTAGAGAGGCAGCTCCAGGCCGCAGGCAAGCCCCTTCGCCGTGGCCACGCCGATGCGCACGCCGGTAAACGACCCCGGCCCCATACCGCACAGCACGGCATCGAGGTCGGAACGCCCCAGCCCACATTCGGCAAGAATGCCGTCCACCACGCTGACAAGCTGCTCGTTTGCATGGCGGCGACACAGGCGGTCGGCGCTGGCGACCGGCTCGAGGGCACGTGCGCGGCCCGTCTCATCGGCCTGCACGCGGCCCACGGCGCAGGCAAGCATGTCGGTCGAGGTGTCCAGGGCAAGAATGTTCCACGCGCGCGGGGCGCCTTGCGTTGTAGCGTTCACGTTCGATACGTGCCTTTCATCGTAGTCATAGCCAACAGGGGCCGCATGTGCGCCCCGCCAGCCCTCGCGCTTGATTGCCGTGCACAGGGCGCCCCTATGGCCGCGACGCCTGCAACGTCTCTTCGAGCTTACGGGCAAGCGCCTCCGCACGCTCGCCAGACGCAGACAGCTCCACGAGGCGGGCTGGCTCGGCGCCGTCGGCCTGCGTGGCCTCGCGCGTGATGCGGACGTCGAGATGCTCGTCTCCCAACTCGTCGGCAAACATCTCGGCCCACTCGATAAGGCAGGCGCCGTCGCCCTCAAGCGCCTCGAACACGCCGACGTCCTCAAGCTGGTCGGCACCGGACAGGCGATAGAGGTCGAAGTGGTAGAGCGGGATCCGGCCGCCGTCGTGGACGCACATGATCTGAAACGTCGGGCTTGTGACGGGGCCCTTGTCGCCCAGGCCGGCTGCGACGCCGCCGGTCATGCACGTCTTGCCCGCCCCCAAATCGCCCGTGAGGAAGACGACGTCGCCAGGCTGCAGGAGGCCGCCGAGCGCCGCCCCCAAGGCACGCATGGCATCGGGGGTGGCGCAACGGTAGCGGCCGGCAGCCAAAACCTCGGGCATGCTCCCGCCGACTGCTTCCATCATCGGCCCATCTCCTTTCCAGGGGCGGCAAGCCCCGCAGGCTTGACCTCCCCGCGCACGAGCCGGCCCATGAGCTTGAAGTCGGACTCGAGCGCCTCCATCTTGAACGGGTCGCGCAACACGGCGGCCGGGTGGAACGTCGGCAGCACATAGAAGTGGCCGGTCTTGAAGACCTTGCCGCGCAGGTGCGTGATGCCCGCCTCGGTGCGTAGAATGAAACGCGTCGCGGGATTGCCCATCGTCATGATGACGTCGGGCCAGATGCTGCGAATCTGCTCGCGCAGATACGGCGAGCACAGCTGCACCTCGTCGGGGCGGGGGTCGCGGTTTCCCGGCGGGCGACACTTGAGGACGTTCGCGATGTAGACGTCCTCACGGCGCATGAGGGCCGCGCTCGCCAGCATACGGTCGAGCAGCTCGCCGGCACGGCCCACAAAGGGAAGGCCCTGCTCGTCTTCCGTCGCGCCGGGGGCTTCGCCCACGAGCACCACGCGCGCGTCTTGGGAGCCCACGCCGAACACGATGTTGCGCCGCGTCTCGCACAGCGGGCACAGCCGGCAGTCGCCCAGCACCGCGCGAATCTCCTCGAGCTTGACCTCGCGGGCGTGCGGTGCCGGGTGACCGGGTATGTTCAAGACGCAGGGCATGGCCGAACCTCTTTACGCCTAGATGTAAACTTTGGGCAGGCGGATATCAAACTGGCAGGCAACCTCGTAGTTGATGGTGCCGAGCTTCTCCGCCAGCTCCTCGATGCTCACGAACTCGTCGCCGTCGCGGCCCACGAGCGTCACGACGTCGCCCTCCTCCACGGGCCTGAAGGCCTCGCGGCTCGCAATGAGGTCGGCGGGCACCTCGAACATGCACTGGTCCATGCAGATGTTGCCCACCTGGCGCAGGCGTCGGCCCTGGCACAGCACCGAGAGGTTGTTGCTGTAGACGCGCGACAGGCCGTCGGCGTAGCCCAGCGGGATGGTACAGATCTGGGTGCCCTCGTGCGCCACGCGGTACGTCATGCCGTAGCCCACGCCCTCGCCCACCTTGGGCTCGACGGCGCGCGTCACGCGTGCGCGCACGCTCATGGCCTGTGTGAGCTCGATCTTGTCGCGCGTGGTGTCCGCCGGGTGCAGGCCGTAGAGGCCCACGCCGACGCGCACCATGTCGAAGTGATACTCGGGGTGCAGCACCGTCGTGGGGGTGTTGGCGCAATGGACGATGCCCGGGTCGATGCCGGCGTCGCGAATGGACTTGACGGCGTCTTGGAAGCGCCCCGCCTGGACGGTGAAGTCCCAGTCGGTGAGGCGGTCGGCCGTGGCGAAGTGCGTGAACGTGCCGTCGACGGCAACGCCGCGCAGCTTCTCGGCCATGCGCATGAACTCGGCGGCATCGGCCGGAGCCACGCCGATGCGGTCCATGCCCGTATCCACGGCCAGGTGATAGCGGGCGACCGTGCCCTGCGAGAGGGCCTCCTCAGAAAGCTTGCCCAGGAACTCCAGGTCGTAGACGGCGGGCATGATGCGCTTTTCGACGAGCGTGCCCACCGAGGTCATAGGCGGCTGGGCAAGCAGGACGATGGGCTCGGTGATGCCGCCGTCGCGCAGGCGCTGCCCTTCAGCCACCGTGGCGACCGCGAACATGTCCACGCCGACGCTGCGCAGGGCCTGGGCCACGCGCACCGAGCCGTGGCCGTAGGCGTTGGCCTTGACGACGGCGCAGAAGCGCGTGGGCTCCTTGGTGAACGACTTCCACGCGCGGGCGTTCTTCTTGATGGCCTCAAGGTCGATCTCGACCCAGGCCCAGCGGTCCTGCGGCAGCAGGCGCTCGTCTAGCTCAAACGACACGGTTCCTCCTCACTGCGCGTCGTCTTGCGGCATGGCGCGCGATCAAAACAATCTTGGGAATCGCTGAGGCGGGCGTGAAAAGGCGATGCGTACGGCACGCACATGAGCCTTCGCACACGGAGCGCCCTTTGCGACGAGTCCCGTGGAGAACGCCCTCTCGGCGATTCCCGGCTTTGCTCTTCAGCAAATAGGACAGTATAGCGCGTGCACTACTTCTTGCGACGCACGCGACGCGCATGGGGGCGTTCCTGCACGGGAGTCACCTCGTCGTCGCCCGCATGGAAGGAGTTGCGCTCGTGGAAGTCTTCCACGCGCGTGCGCTCGGCGGCGCGCTCCTCCATATCGGGGCTCAGGCGGTCGGGCATGGCGTGCGGGGAAACCTGGGCGGCAGAGGCGTCGGGGGAGGGCGATGCCGCCTGGGCATCCTGCGCACTGGCAACCTGGGCAGCCTGGGCGCGGGCAAGGTCCTCCAAGGTGAGGGCGGGCATGACGGTCGTGGCGCATGCGGAGGACGAGACGGGCTTTGCTTGCGTCACCTGGCTCAGGAAGGCGGGCACGCCGGGGGCCGGCTGGAGCGCAGGCTGCCCGCAGGACCGCGCGGCCTCCTCGTGCGCCTCATCCACCTCAGCCCGCACGGCCCGTTCGTCGGGTTTTGCCGCCTCAGGGGCGGCCGCAGGGATGGGCGCAGGCGCGGCGTCGCCGTGGAGCCTGCCTGCCACAGAGGCGCCGATTGCGGCAAGGAACGCCGGCACCCCCTTGACCTTGGGGGCCGCAGCCACCTCTTGGGCCTCCTCGACCGGCTTGCCCTCGGCGTCAACGCGCACCGAGGGCCTCACGACCGCGTCGGCCGGGATGGGGGCCTGCGCACAATCGGACTCAGGCTCGGTGCCCCGTCCGGCGGAGGCGACCGGGGCACCGCCATCGGGACTGTCGCCGGCGTCGTCTTTCAGGGCGGCGGCATCGACGGGCTGTCCGTCGCCCGCATCGCGGGCGTCTTCATCGGCCTCGCCCGCTTCGCCCTCAACCCCCTCGCCGCCAAGCTCGGGCTCGTCGAGGTCGCCCTCGTAAGCGCGCACCACGCCGGGAATCTCAGGCTTGCGCGAGGCTGCGGCGGCCGTGATGAGTTCGTCGGCCTCCGGGGCAAGGGCCATCTTGGGCTCGTCCTCGAAGTCCTCGTCTTGTGTGGCGGCGGGGTCGGCGTTGGCCGCGCACAGGGCATGGGCGCGCACGTCGTCAAACGCCGTGCCGATATGGTCTATGAGGTCGGACGCCATGATGCCGCGCGAGCCGAAGCGCTTCACGGCCGCCTCGGCGGCACGGGCCTGGATGCGCAGCGCGGCGGCGAGCAAAAGGGCCAGGTCACCCGAGCCCACCTCATCCACGCCCAGGTCGCATATCTGCTGGGCCACGAGGCCGCACACGATGCCGGCGAGCACGTCGCCCGTCCCGGCGGTGCCCAGGGCAGAAGGACCCGCCTTGGGCACGAGCGTCGCCTCGATGCACGACACGCAGCTCGTGGCCGCCTTGGCGACGACGGCGAAGTTGGCCGACCCCACAGACCAGGCAAGGCTTTGCGCGGCGTCGACGAGTTCGGCCAGGCACGCGGGGGACCCATGCTCCTTGCCCATGAGGCGGGCGAGCTCGCGCGCATGGGGCGTGAGCACGAGCGGGGCCTCGCGGCGCAGCGCGTCGGGGTGCTCCTCGGCGCTGCCCGAGCAGATGTTCGCAGCGACGTTGAGGGCGTCGGCGTCGAGCACAAGGGGGGCGTTCGAGCCGATGAGGGCGCGCACGACCTCGCTGGCGCCGAAGGACGTTCCCATGCCCGGGCCGGCGAGGACGCAGTCGGCCTTCTCGGCCAGCGCGAGGACATCGTCCGCCGCCTTTGCCTCGAACGTGCCGTCCTGCGCGGCGGGCAAGCCCACCACGGGGACGCTCAGGAGATGGGCCTGCGCGACCGGCACGACGGGAGCCGGCACAGCGAGCGTCACGTAGCCCGCACCCGAGCGCGCGGCGGCCTTGGCGGCCATGATGGCGGCGCCGGGGAAACGAACGGACCCGGCCACCACGAGCACCCGGCCGTGCCCGTACTTGTCGGCGAACTCGTCGCGCTCAGGCAGGGCGTCGAGATAGTCGGCCTCGCCCAGTCGATAGCTGCGGGCGGAGTCGGCAAGCTCCTCGGAGCCCTCGTCGTCTCCTACGAGGCTCGCCACAACGAGCTGGCCGGCCGCCTGCTTGCCCAGGCCCGCGATAAGGCCGGGCTTGAGGGCGAACATGGTGAGCGTCGTGTCGGCCTGGAAGTAGGGCCCTTCCGCCTGCCCCGTCGTCGCATCGATGCCGCTCGGCACGTCGACCGAGAACACCATGCCCTCGAAGTAGTCGTCCACGGCCTCGACCCACATGTCAAACGGCTCGGGCATCACGCCGTGGAAACCCGTGCCGAACACCGCATCGACCACGACGTCCGCCTCGACGAGCAGCGCCACGAGCTCCTCGTAATCGGGCGCCACATGGACGGGGATGCCAACCGAGCAGGCGCGCTTCGCCGCATCGCGGGCCGCATCGCCACGGATGAGCGAAGGTTCGACGGGCGCCACAACGGCGACCTCGACGCCTTGCGCGGCAAGATAGTCGGCCGCAACCCAACCGTCCCCGCCGTTGTTGCCCATGCCGCACAGCACGACGACGCTGCCTTCCTCGACCTCGCGCATCGCCTGCAGGGCCACGACCGTGCCCGCGCGCCGCATGAGCTCGGAGGCGTCGACGCCGTGTGCCGCGACGGCGGCCTCGAGGTCTGCCACGTCACGTACGTTCAAAACCGGCTGCATTGCATCACTCACCTTGTGTGTCGAGCTCGTCCAGAAGAGAACGAACCTGCTTGAACTGCTGCGCTATCTGCGTCTTCTCGTCTTGCACGTCGCGGGGGCGGCGCGGCTGGGAGCTCTCGTCTGCGGCAAGGGCGTTTGCCACGGCAAGCCCGGAGGTATGGGAGATGGAGAGATAGACCTCGCTCACGCCCTGCCGCACGGCAGCCTGCTTGGCGCCGCCTTGCAGCCTGGCCACGGGTCGGCCCTTCGAGTCGTGGTCCACCCACACGTCGCTGAAGCCCACACCGGAGCCGAAGCCCGTCCCAAGCGCCTTGAGCACCGCCTCACGGGCGGCGAAGAAGCCCGCATATGTCACCGCACGGTCGCGGCGCCTTGCCGCCCATGCGCGTTCCTCGGGCGTGAAGACGCGCTCCTCGAAGCGCGGGGTTCGCTTGACGATCTGCCGGATGCGCTCTATCTCGACGATGTCGACGCCGATTCCTGCCACATGCCCTCCCCTACTCGGTCGTCACGGACTTGGCCAGGTTGCGCGGCTTGTCGATGTCGCAGCCGCGCGCAAGGGCCACCTCGCGGGCAAGCTGCTGCAGGGCGACGGCCACCGTCACGGGGTAGGCCCACTCAGGCGCGGGCGGAACCCACATCATGCGGTCGGCCAGGGCCTCGACCTCGTCGTCTCCCTCCGTGGCGACGGCGCACACCGTGGCGCCCCTCGCCTTGATCTCGGCGATGTTGGAGACGGTCTTCGCGCGCACCGAGTCGTCGGGCACCACCACGAGCACGGGGAAGCCCGGCTCGAGAAGGGCGATGGGGCCGTGTTTCATCTCACCGGCGGCATAGGCCTCGGCATGCAGGTAGCTGACCTCCTTGAGCTTGAGGGCCCCCTCCTCGGCGCTTGCGGCGTTGAAACCGCGTCCCAGGAAGAGGGCGCTCGCGGCGTTCTCGAAGGCGCCCGCGCAGACATTTGCCTGATGCTTGCGGTCGATCATCGCGCGCAGCTGGCCGGGAATGGCGCGCAAGGCAGCCGCCCTCTCGCCGAAGTCGCGACCGGTGAGGATGCCGCGGGACTGCGCAAGGAACAGTGCCACAAGCGCCATGGCGACAAGCTGGGCCGTGTAGGCCTTCGTGGAGGCGACGGAGACCTCGGGGCCGGCCTGCAGGTAGATGGTGGCGTCGGCCTCACGGGCTGCCGTGGAGCCGAGCACGTTGGTCACGGCGAGCACCTTGGCCCCCGCAGCCTTCATCTTGCGGGCCGCCATGAGCGTGTCGGCCGTCTCGCCGGACTGTGTGATGACGATGCACAGCGTGCGACCGTCGACAAGCACGTCGCGGTAGTTGAACTCGCTCGCGACGTCGACCTCCACGCGGATGCGGGCCCACGACTCGATGAGGCGCTTGGCATAGAGGCCGGCATGGTAGGAGGTGCCACAAGCCACGATATAGACCTGGTCGATGCTCGCAAGCTCGTCTTCGGTGATGTCGAGCTCGTCGAGCGTGACGCCCTGGGGCGAGAGCCTGCCCTCAAGCAGGCGCTCGATGGCTTCGGGCTGCTCGGAGATCTCCTTGGCCATGAAGTCGGGCCAGCCGCCCAGGCTTGCGGAGGAGGCGTCCCAGTCGACATGGAGGACCTCAGGGTCAACGGGATTGCCGTCCGCGTCGAAAAGCTCGACGGCGCCGTCGGCAAGCATACGGCCGACCTGGCCGTCTGCCAACATGATCATGTCGTGCGTCATGCCAAGCAGCACGGTGAGGTCGGACGCGCAGGCGCAGCACCCCTGCGTGCTCGCAAGCACGAGCGGCGATCCCTTGCGGGCCACGACGACTTCGCCGGGGCGCTCGGCACACACCACTGCCAGGGCATAGGCACCCTCGACCTGTGAGACGGCCTGCTGCACCGCCGCCATGAGGTCGCCCTGGTAAGCCGCCTCCACGAGGTGGACGACGACCTCGGTGTCGGTGTCGCTCGTGAAGCAATGCCCCTCGGAGGTGAGGCGCTTGCGCAGCTCGGCATGGTTCTCGATGATGCCGTTGTGCACGACCGCGAAGTTGCCCGAACAGTCGCGGAACGGGTGGGCGTTACGCTCGGAGGGGATGCCGTGCGTCGCCCAGCGCGTGTGGGCTATGCCCGTGGAGCCCGGCATGGGGTCGGCTTGCGCGGCCTCCTTGAGAACCGCGACGCGGCCCTTACGGCGCAGGCCGCGGAGCTGACCGTCGTCCGAGACCACTGCCAGGCCTGCCGAGTCATAGCCGCGATATTCGAGCGCCTCCAAGCCCCTGAGGAGAAACGGCTGCGCAGATTCATGTCCGACATATCCGACGATGCCGCACATAGGGCACCTCCTTTGCCTTGCAGGTCGCAAAAGAAAAGACGTCACAGATAGGGGATTGTATCAGTCATGCATATGCCGCTCACCGGCGCTCGGTGGAGTACACGCCACATTAACGCAGACGCACCAACCTGGAAACAAAAGAAGGCCCCACGCGAAGTGAGGCCTTCTTGGCAAAACAAAGTTGGAAAGAAGCTTAGCGCTTGGAGAACTGCGGGCGCTTACGAGCCTTCTTGAGGCCGTACTTCTTACGCTCGACGACGCGGGCGTCGCGGGTGAGGTAGCCGGCCTTCTTGAGGACGGGACGATAGTCGCCGGCCTCAAGGAGGGCGCGGGCAATGCCCAGACGCAGGGCGCCGGCCTGACCGGAGATGCCGCCGCCGTCGCACAGGGCGATGACGTCGAAGTGGCCCTCGGTCTCGGTGACCTTCAGGGGCATGGCAGCCATGTCGACGAGCTGCTGACGGCCGAAGTACTCGGCGGCGTCGCGCTTGTTGACGGTGATCTTGCCAGTGCCAGGAACGATGTGGACGCGGGCGACGGCGTTCTTACGACGGCCAGTGCCCCAGTAAACGGCTTCGTTGCTCATCGGTTACGCCTCCAGGGAAATCTTGCGAGGGTTCTGGGCCTGATGGGGATGCTCGGGGCCAGCGTACACCTTAAGCTTAGTGAACTGCTTGCGGCCGAGAGAGGTGTGAGGAAGCATGCCCTTGACGGCGCGCTCGACAATGCGCTCCGGGTGCTTCTCCATGGCCTCCTTCCAGGTCTCCTTCTTGAGGCCACCAATGTAACCGGTGTAGCGGTACCAGACCTTCTCCTCTTCCTTGTTGCCAGAGAGGCGCACCTTGTCGGCATTGACGACGATGACGAAGTCACCCGTGTCGATGTGGGGGGTAAAGGTCGGCTTGTGCTTGCCGCGCAGAATCGCAGCAACCTGAGCGGCCAGACGACCCAGAATCATGCCGCCATTCTTGCCCTCGGCAGCGTCAACGAGCAGCCACTCGCGCTCAACTTCACCGGGCTTGGCGTAGTACGTGGTCTTCACGTAAAACTCCTCCAACTCATACTCGCATAGGGTTTGTCACTGAAACAGAGGTTTCACGGGGCTCTGCGAAAGTGAACTAACCGAGTCTATGAGGAAGGCACCGGGGTGTCAATGAGAAACGGACAACCCGGTGCCTTTCCTACCCTTACTCCATAAATCCGGAAGGTGCGAGAGACGCGCCCCCGTCTTGTCACGCCTTGAGGGACAGCAGTGTCAGCACGGCCTTGCAGAAGTACTGGTTGGTATACTCCTGCCACGCGCTGTACTGCTGGGACGACGCCTGGCCATAGACCTGGGAGGCGACGTTGTAGGCGGCGAAGGCCATCTCGTAGTTGGCCGTCTCGCCGTTGAAGTCGTACTGGGCGAGAGCCTGTCCGTACGCGCTGCCATCGGCCCACGTCTTGGTGTCGGCGTTCCAATCCGAACCCGCGAGATTGACGATATAGGCCGCGTAGTCGGCGTTGGCGGCCGTGTTGTCGCCGTCTTCGGGGGCGGTGGGCATCTGGGGGGCCGTGCCGATCGAATAGGTCACGGTGTCGCGAAGCTTGGCGACGGCCGCGCCCTCGGTGATGATGGTCTTGGCCTTCTCCTCGTCGAGACCGTAGTAGCTTGCCACCGTGGCGTAGTCCTGGGCGCCGAGGGTGTTCTGCATGTAGGACAGCACCTCGTCGTCGCTCACCTCGACGTTGTTGGCCTCCACAAGCTCGCGCAGAATCTCGTTGCGCACGTAGGTGAGGATGTCCTCGGCGCTGGGAGCCGAGTAGGTGCCGTCGTCGTTCTTGCGCTGCTCGATGTTCGTGGCGTCCTCGATGACCATGCGCGCCGTGATCTCGACGGCCTTGCCGTCATAGGCATAGGCGGCCACGGCATCGTCAAGCTGGGACTCCTCAAGGCTGACGGGGCAAGGCTCAAGCGCGGACACCTCGTCGGCGAGAGAGCCTTCCTTGCCCTGCTCGGCCATGGCCAGCGAAGGGCCGGCAAAGGCAAGGGCGAACAGGCCGCCGGCAAGCGCCTTGCGACGCGACATCGACTCGAACATGGGACTCCCCTTTCGCACGGAGCGGGGCAAGGCCTGCATCCCCGCAAGACGGTCGTTTGGGTAATCATCCCCCAAATAGGCGTGAAACGATACCTCCCGGACGCTCATCCACGCAAACGAAAGAAGCCTGCAAGCGCTTAAGGCGCCTACAGGCTTCCAAATGGTCGAATGGTGCCCCCAGCGGGGTTCGAACCCGCGATCTTCGCCTTGAAAGGGCGACGTCCTAGGCCGCTAGACGATGGGGACAGCGGTAGAGCATTATGCATGCCGCCATGCAAATTAGCAAGGCCGCACAGCGATTCTTTACAACTCGAGGCGCTTCTCGAGCGCCTTGTTCACAATCTTGAGAACCTTAACGCGGGCATAGCGCTTGTCGTCGGACTGCACGATGTGCCATGGCGCATACGGCGTGGAGGTCAGGCGCACCATGTCGTCGACGCACTCGTAGTACAGGTCGTTCTTCGCGCGGTTGCGCCAATCGTCGGGCGTGATCTTCCAACGGCGCGCAGGGTCGGACTGACGCGACTCGAAACGCGCAAGCTGCTCGTCGGGGCTCACGTCGATCCAGAGCTTCACGAGCACCGCACCCCAGATGCGCAGGTCCTCCTCGAACTCGTTGATCTCATCGTAAGCGCGGCGCCATTCGTCCTTGGTCGCGTACCCCTCGATGCGTTCGACGAGAACGCGGCCGTACCACGTGCGGTCGAAGATGGCCGCATGGCCCGAGCGCGGCAGGCGGTTCCAGAAGCGCCAAAGGAAGGGCCGGGCGAGCTCGTCTTTCGAGGCGGGGCCGATGGGGTTCACCCGGAAGGCGCGCGAGTCCATGGCAGCGGCGAGGCGCTTGATGTTGCCGCCCTTGCCTGCGGCGTCCCAGCCCTCATAGGCCACGATGAGCGGCACGCGGTGGCGGTACATCTCCAGCGAGAGGCGCTCGAGCTTCTTCTGCTCGCGGTGCAGCTCGTGGCGGTACTCCTCGTCGCTTTCCATCGCGTGGGGGTGGCTGCGCGAGCTCGCCAGGTCGGGAACCGCCTTGAGCTCGAAGCGCGACGTCAGCTTGGCGGCGTCGCCCATGCGCTTCTTGGCGGCCTTGACCTCGCGTGCCAGGATCTCGGGCTCGCTGAGCGCCTCGGCCGGCTCGGGCGAGGCGGGCGGGTTCCCGACGCAACCGGTCGGTGTCGCGGCCGCGCCGCCTGCGGGCGTCTCCAGCGCCGTGCCTTGCCCGATGGGCTGGTCGGGGTCGACGCCGCGAGCGCGCAGGCCCTCCTCCATGCGCGTCGCAAGCTCCTCCATGATCTGGATGTTGGCGTTGCGGCGGTACTCGGCGGGCACGATGCACCACTCGTCCCTGGCGGTGTCGTTTTTGAGCCAGCGCTCGAAGACGCGCTCGTAAACGTCATAATGCTGGACTTGCTTGATGTCGGACTGGTCGACCTTCCAGGCGCTCGTCTCGTCCTCCATAAGGGCCATGAGGCGGCGGGATTGCATCTTGCGCGTGATGTGCAGGAAGAACTTGACGATGAGGAAGCCGTCGTCGGTGAGCTGGCGCTCGAAGGCGCGGGCCGACTTGATGTGCTCGCGAACCCGCTCATCGGCATACGCGGCGCGCTGCGCACGGGAGGCGGCGTCCTGGCTCGGGTCGCCCTGAAGGCGCACGTCCTCCACCCAGGCACGAGACAGCTCGTCGTAGTAGGCCTGGTCGAAGATGGTCATGGTGCCGCGCTTGCCCAGGCGCATCCAGTAGCGCGCCATGAAGGGCAGGCGGCTCTCGTAGCCCACGGGCTCCTCCATGGTGTGGACGGTGTAGGCGCGCGAGTCGAGGTCTACCACGAGGTCTGAGATGCGGCCGCCCTTGCCGGCGGCCCCCCAGCCCTCGAAGATCACGACGGTGCCCATGCCCGCCTTCAGCGCATGCTGTTGGAGCAGGGCCAGACGGCCTTTCAGCTCGTCGCGGCGCGCCTTGTACTCGTCGCGGCCCAGCTCGGCGGGAAACACCATGTCTTTGAGCATGCCCATCTCAATCACTACTCCCCTTTGCGCTCGCGACGCTCGATCGCCTCCTTCAGGGCGTCGATATCCTTCTGGGTCTTCTTGGTGCGGCCCAGCATCGCGATAACGAACACGAGAAGGATAACCCAGATGAGGGCATAGGCGACGATCAAAAGGGGCGCGGAGGAAATGTTGGTGTATACCTCGGCGAGGACGGGATCCATGGTGAGTCTCCTTTAGACGATGGAAGGGCGAATGGCCGTGCACAGGGCCGCAACGCTAGCGGGAAAGCTCCTCCCAGCGCTGCTTGAGGTCGGCAAGCTCGGCGGCCTGCTCGGAGGTGCGCAGCGCGAGGCGGTAGATGCCGAACGCCACGAGCGCCATGCCGAAGATGCCGCAGATGAACGGGATGAGCATCGCGGGCTCAAGGCCGGAGTACGAGATGACCGGATGGAGCGAGGAAGGCACCATGCGCGTGATGAAGTACGAGATGGGCGCGTCGATGGCGGCGAGGACGGCGAAGACCGCCGAGAGGCGCGCGCGTCGCTCGGGGTCGTCGATGGCGGCGCGCAGGATGAAGTAGGCAAGCGCCAGCATCGTGAGGATGAAGTACGTGGTGAGGCGCGGCTCCCACGACCACCAAACCCCCCACTCGGCGCGCGTCCACATGATGCCGGACGCCATGGTCATGAGGATGAAGGCGAAGGCGACGCTCATGCAGGTCTTGCAGCGCAGGTCCCAGCGGGCGTCCTTCTTCACGAGGTAGAGCACCGCGTAGACGGCCGCAACGATGATGAAGCCGAACGACGCGATGGCCACGGGCACATGGAAGTAGAAGATCTTCTGCGTGAAGACCTGCATGCGCTCGATCACCACGCCGCCGATGACGTAGGTCTGGTCGAGCATGAGGTCGCCGTTGACCATGGGCGCCTTGAAGAACGCCCAGAGAAAGTCGAACGTGGTGAGCACAAGGCCCAGGACGAGCGCGACCAGCGCCGCGCCCTCCCAGTTGAAGCGCTTCTTTTCAGCGCCTTTTTCTGTCATGGGGATTCCTTTCACTCGGAGATGGGACTAGGAGGAGACGATGAACTCGTAGAGGCCCCAGGCGGCGGAGACCATGATGACGTCGTACCCGCCGGCCATCGTGAGGCTGCGCCAGAAGTCCACCA